>CANGOA010000001.1 GCA_947455255.1 Flavobacteriia bacterium
AATGAAGATTATAGAGTTGAAAATACCTATAAGATTAATTTAGAGAATAATTTAATCCCAAATGAAGCTGTTGAAGTTTATAAAAATAAAACATCTAATAATATTAACTATGATAAAATTGAATTTGTATCATATTCAAATTATAAAATGTTTAAAAATGAACTAATTGATCCTATTAAAGAACCAAATATTAATTTGTATCCTAATCCTGTTATAGATGAATTAAATATTAAATTGTCTAGCTCAAAATTTTTAAATTCTGATAAATTGAACATTGAAATTACTGATGTAGAGGGTAAAATAATACTGAATAAACAATTAATTAATGTTTCTGACTTCGTAAAATTAAATGTTGATCATTTAGAGTCGGGAATTTATTTGATTCAATTAACAAATGATGTTTCAATAGAAAAAATCCGTTTTATTAAAAAATAAAAAATATGAAAAATTTAAGAATAGCTATATTATTTGTTTTATTTATTTCCTATAATAATCTTTTTGCTCAAAATTTAGATACAAAAAAATATGAAAGGACTATATACTGGGTGCATGGTATTATGGGAGATGAAACAACATGGAGCACAGCAGGTAGATTAGTTTTTTAATGGAACTAAAAATAAAGATTTTGCTGGTAGAAAAGTGTTCTCACAAACCAAAATTAAGTATGATGAATCATTTGATTTTATTAAAGCGAGCCAAAGCTTAAACAATTTATTAAAATTGACAACTAACTCTAGTAAAGATCGTACAAAAGATTTTATAATTGCACATAGTCAGGGAGGTTTGGTTTCTAGAGTAATAAATATTGAATTGGATAAAGGTAATTTTACTTCGCGTTATTTTGGTGGTATTGTTACATTTGGCACACCTCATCTTGGTGCTGAGATATTGAGAGATAGAGTATCAAAGATCTCCAACTTGACTACTGAAGCAACTAAATTGGCTTATGGCCCTGAAGCAACTGTTGCACATCTTTTGTTTCCTGGATCTGAAGTAATATTAAATTGGTTTGGATTAGAAAAAAAACTTCAAGATTTTACTACTAAGGAAGTTACAAAATATGTAGTTTCTGCTGCAATTGATAAAATACCTAAATTAGGAGATTATTATATACCTAATACAACATATTTAAATAATTTGAATTTATATCAACCGAAGAAAAAAATTCCATCAGTTGCTTTTTATGGAGTAGAAGAGGAAAATAATATTTGTTTTAAAACGTTGTATAATTTTACTTTTGGGGATGCAAATAAGCAAGGTGAATTTAATGCTGAAATTACTGATAATACAGCTAATAAAACTAAACAGACTATGTTTGATATTTATAAGGGTTTAAAGGATTATTATATTACTAAGAATTGGGTATCATCTGTTTTAACTGATGCTAGAAAAACAGCTGACGCCTATCAATCTGGAATTGATTTTTTAAATAGTGCTGATGATTTATGGTTAAATATAATTGGTGCTTTATCATATACTTACGATTCTAAAAGAATAGTTATGTGTGATTGTCCTAACGTAACAATGAATCTTAGCACAAAACCTCGAGAAAAAAGTATGAACAATGCAGTTGATTATTCAACTTTTGATTTAAAATATAAATATTATGTACCAGATGACGTAAATTCAAATGTTCAAGCTTTTAATGGTGATGTAATAACAAGGCCTGACGGTTCTGTTGTAAGCACGGATGTTTTTTTGTGTCCAAATATTAATTGTAATCCGAGATGGGTTACGCAATATATACCAATCAGAAATGTCAAAGAATCTGATGGTATTGTACTAGTTGAGAGTGCTAAGGGGTTTCCTAATGTTGATATAACTGTAAAATTGCCTAGTAGTAATCATAATCAAATGAAAAATGATATTAATACTAAAAAGGCTTTAAATGATTTGTTTAATGGCGTATATGGTCAATATTTTATGACAACTAAAAGATAAGCTCAAATGAGATTTCTTTTAGTATTTTATTTTATATTTTTATATAATCATGTATTTTCTATTGATGATACACTAAAATATAATATTTTATGGAATAAAAGAATTGATTATTTTGATTCTGCTACTATTGTATTTAAATCAGATATATTTGTAAATAAGAAAAGTGTTTATTTATCTTATTGTAGTATAAATAATGCATATATAAAATCTTTTGACACTAAAAATGGAGATATTTTATTGTTATCGGATAAGTTAAATGTTAAAAATACGTACTTCAACGTTTTATCATTAAAAAATTTAATTCTAGCAAATGATTTTTTTAATATTTATCTTATTAATAAAAGAAATTTAAAAACACTAATTAAATATGAAACACCAATTGGTTTTTCAATAAATAATGTAGGGTATATTGATAATTCTATTTATTCATCAATAAAATCTGAAAATAATATAAGTGAAAACGCATGGTTGACAAAGTCTAATATAAATAGACTTGGTTTATGGGATACGCTTGTTAAAATTTCAATTGATACTAGTGGTTATTCTCCTTATTTATATTCTGATTTTAATGTTTTTAAAAATAAATTAATTTTTGTACAGAATAGATCTTTTAATTTTTCAAATTTGGATGGAAAAATTGATTTTTTTTGTTTTGATATAAAAAATAAAGAAATAAAATGGCAAGTTAATGATTTAGATTCATCTGGAAATAGTAATGTTAATGCTATATATGTGAATAAAAATAATGTATATTTTTTGGGGCATCATACGATTTATGCTTTTGACATTGTTAGTGGAAAAAAATTATGGCAGTATTCTATATCATCATCACCAAGTTATAATTTTCTATTAGGGTATGCAAATATTCAATTTAGTGAAGAAAAATTATTGTTAAAAACAAATGGTGATTTATTAGTTTGTTTAGATATAAATTCCGGAAAGGAACTTTGGAAATCTGTTAATTCAGGATCAAATCCAAGTAAAATGAAACTATATAAAAACAAATTAATTTATGTAGCAAACAATACTAATAGTACTAAAACATCAATTCATATAATTGATGTGATAACGGGCGAAATTTTGAACAGAATTCAGAGTCCAAACGAGAATAATATATTAAAAAAAGCTAGTTTTAATTGCAATCAAAGTTTTGTTGTTAAGAAAAACAAATTATATATTTCAGACTCATATTATTTAATGTGTTTTAGTCTCTAATTTTATTAGTAATTATTCATATTTAGTGTTTCAATGATTTAGTCATTAATTTTTTAATTGTTTCTCTATAACCATTGTTTTTTTGAACATATAAAATAATTCTTGTTTGAAAGTACATTAGTATAAACATAAGAACAATACAAATTAAAGTAATTGGTACATTGAATCTAGTTTTATAACCTATTATTGGCTTTATAAATTGATATATGATGATTAAATGTCCTACATAAAGCCAGAGTGTATTTCTACTCATTTGCTTCATAAACTTGGGTAAATCTTTTATAATTAGACTTAAAAATGCCATTACTGATCCAACACTTATGTCAACGCCAATTCTATGATAGATTAGGTTTGGGCTATCGTGCCAAAAATAGCTTTTGCCATAGTAAAACATTTCAAAATGATTTCCAATTTCGGACAGGAAAATGAAACCTAAACCTACAAAGGCTAATTTTACGCCTATTATTTTTTCAAAATTTGTTTTTCTTATTTCGTAATTTAACCATAAACCTAACAGTGCACCTGCAAATATATATGCTAACCATGGTGTAAGTGGAAACATAGATTTGGTTTCGAAGTCATTTAAATATGGTGCTACGAATATAGGTAAATGCGAAAGATCTACATTATTTAATAATGGGAAAGAAGAAATTATAATAAGCATCAATATAAAATATATGGAAGTCATAATCCATTTTTTATGACGTGAAATGAAGTAAACGAACATAATTGTTAGCAATCCTAAAGCTATGATATGTAGTACATCAACACGAAGTGCTCTTTGTTTCTCTTCAAGCGTTAAAACGTTTGAAATAATTAAAAACGGTATACTTATTATTACTCCCCAAAAGACAGAAGTGAATAGTCTTCTTTTTTTATCTTCTTCTTCAAAATATTTTTTGTTAAATAATGCTTCTCGAAAACGAATATGTTTTAATGCTCCTTCTCTAAATAAATTTTTGATAACGTTATCTTGATATACAGCTTCTTTATTTGTAATTAATTTATATAAATAGATACTCAAAGAGATCCATAAAATTGTAAAAAATGTCTCACCAATGCTTACGGATAAAAAGTGATTTAATCCTTCACTAGTAAAGATTTGTCCGATTTCATAAATTGGGAAATTTAGTAGATAACCCCAAAATAATAAAGTAAAAATTCTATTTATTCCTGCTTTTACACGAGGATTAGAACCGTCTTCTTGTTCTTGAGAAAGCATCAAAAATGTAAATACTGCTCCAGATACCATCATAAAAAAAGGTGCAGTGTATCCACGTAGCATTGTCCAAATTTTTATTCCTGTACTATGACCATCACGTATGGATAAATCCAAGAAATCATAAGTGGTATGTCCTTGAATCATCATAAATAACGCTAATACACGCATTAAGTCAAGAAATAATATTCTTTTTGGTTTTTCCATAATTATAAATATAGAAAAAAGTTGATAAATTATTGAACTTTAAAGCCTATAATTTCTACTTTACGTTCATTAGCGGCTTTTACAGAATAGACTGAGTTTTTTAAATCGTTAGGATTGTCGCTAACTAAAGTTGTAGATTTATATTCTCCAAAAGGTTCTTCTTTAAAAATTAATTTAGCAGGTTCGTTTGCTTTAGGAATCATGTATTTTAATAGTTTACCGTTTTTGTAAAATGAAATATAATTTCTAACTGAGCTTATTCTACGTTTACTCAAAAATTGGTTATAATCAGATTTAGCTAATGGGCTTGCATACCCTTTAAAAATGATTTCAAATGACGTACCATGTTCTAGTTCGATTTCTAGTATTTCTAAAAAATCATCTAAATCTTTTTTGCCTTTTTGAAGATTGTTACTATAGAATCTATTAATTTCATATATAGCATCATTTTTTTCATTTCCAATTAAACCATTAGAATAGTTTTTCTGATAAATGGATAGCATTTTAATATAGTCATCATATGTTTCTAAATAATTTAAATGTGTTATACTATCCTTTGTTTTTGGATTTGGGATATCATTATGAAAATACAACGAAACGGGTATAATTTGTTCTAAACGATTGATGTTTTTTTGTTTTTCATTTTTACGAATATTTTCAGTAATTAATTTTAGTGAGTCAGATTTTGAAATTTGTCTAGTTGTATCAAATTTCACTTCTAGAATTGGTTTTAGTAAATAAATATCAGTGCAACAAGTTTTGTTTTCAGAGGTGTGATTTCTATTACTAGTTACATAATAATTAGTAGAGTCTTTAACTATGTATGTATCATTGTTCGAACTATTGAATGGTTTTCCTAGATTAATAATTTCGTTTTCCTGATTCGGTTGAAATTTTGTTTTGTAAATATCGTATCCTCCATATCCATTATGCCATGTAGATGAAAAAAATAGAGTAGAAGTTGTATTATCGAAAAACGGTGAAATTTCATTTTCAGTTGAATTAATATAAGTGATTGGTTTGACTTTTTCAATTGAATTATTTTTGATACGACCATAGTATAAATCATATCCACCCATTCCAGTTTTTATATCAGAACAAAAGAATAAATAATCTGAACCATCTATTGTGCCAAATGAAGGCATTGAATAAGAATAATTATTATCATTTATTTCCCCAATTAGAGTGTCTGGTTTTGACCAAACTCCTTTTTTATAATTACTGATTAAAATTTTGCACTTTTTATTATTCACATTCGTACTACAGCTACTATAATAAAATTTCATTTTATCTGTAGAAAAAGTTCCATTTGATGTGTGGTTTGTTGCTGAGTTAATGGATGATATTTCTTTTAATTGGGTTCCATTTTCTTTTTTAACTGTATACAATTTATTAGTGTAATTTTCAACGGAAAAACCAGTTGAATCGTCACATTTGTTACATTTTAAAGAGCTTATAATTAGCATAGAACCATTTATACTATGTCCGAATTCAGAGTCATTACTTGATATACCATGTAATTTATTTATTGAATATTTTAAGGTGTCATTTTTGTTCTCTAAAGCCCAAACACAAGATTCAATTTCATGATTAACTTTAGTTTTATATTGTGTAAACTTTGAGTTTTCAATATAGGATGATGCTTTTTTAAATTGTTCTAAAGCAATATCGTAAATACCAAGTTGTTTATTTACAATACCGAGATTTAAGGATGTAAAAGGTTCAAAATTATTTTTAGTATCAATTCTCTGTAGTTTTTCTAATATTTCTTTTGCTTTCCAGAATTTTTTAGATGAAATTAAAATTTCAGAAAACTCGTTTAAAGCCTTCTTGTTAATGCTATCCCTTAAAAGAATACTATCGTAAAGTATCTCGGCTTCTTTATAATCTTCTTGTTCAACATTTAATTGAGCTCGATATAACAATTCTCTCTTAGTAGTTTGAGCCTGAATAATTGATGAAACTAATGTAATTAATAATATTATAAATAATCTAAGCATTTCTTGTGCATTATATTTTTTTCTTTTTTTCTTGACCAAATATATTGTATGTTTATTTCGAGCCCACCACGTCCGTTACTTGCTTTAGCTAGTTTTGATGTGTTTATATCATAGTTTAAACTAGTAATTAATTTGTTGGTTTTTAAACCAAATTGAAAGAATAGTGCATCTTTATTTCTAAAATACAGCCCTGAAATAAATTGATTTTTGGAGGGGATTAGTGAAGAATAAAATTCACATCTAGTACCAAAAATTAATTCAGTATATGTTCCTTGATTTTGAAAATTCACAGTTGGTAGAAGATTAACATTACGTGATAATTTATATGATAATTGGATGAAATTATGATACCTTCTAAGTCTAGCTACTTTAATCCCGTAAAATCCTTGATCTGGTTGATTAAGATTGTAAGCTGAAATCCCACAAATCAACGTACAAATATCTGATAATGCTTTTGTGTAGACTACACCAAACCCAAAAGAAAGGCTTGATTTTTGTTGTGTTGTATTCTTTTCATTACTTGGTAATAAGCCTGAATATATATAACCGTCAAATTGATTGTCAAACATATAATTTGAGTAATTCATCTGATTGTATTTAAAGTCTAATTCTAACCCTATTCTAATTTTTGATTTATTTTGAATATCTTGAAAAATAGTGTAAGCTGGTGAAATTTTTAACTCAATTGTTCTAAAAATTCCATCACCAGTTACATCATGTAACAATATACCTCCATATCCCAATTTTCTATTGTATTTATTAATTGCATCAAAAGTAAAAGCTTGAGTTTGATATGGTTTTGTGACATTTCTCCATTGATCTTTTGTGCTCATTGTTAGTCTGTAATCACCAGACATATCTCCTGTATTTGCCGGGTTTTGATACATTGAATTTTCATTCGCTTGAGACCAATGTATATCTTGAGCAATGCTTGTTACACTACCTGAGAAAATAAAAATAATAAAGATTAATTTTTTCACTTAACTATATGTGCATTAAAGATACTTTTTTTTGTTTAATTTATGATTTAAATCAGTCTAAATTAACTGTAGGTTTGTAGGTTGTATTAATCGAACAACTTAGTTTGTAAAACATATATCGTTTTGCATATCAATGCGTTAATCATGTTGATAACTTGTTGATTAATCGATTTTTACTAGTTCGTTTCATAGATTAATTTAATGTAACTTTGTTTGTAATAGTTTTTAATAAGATTAAAAAAGGATGATACGATCATTTTTAAAACGAAAATTAACAGACAATCAATTGGCAAATATATTTGTTAATGGTTTATTGGAAGTTATTGATAACGGATTTAAAGATGTTGCTTTTTTAATTAATGAAGATCCTGCTTTTGAATCATCGCCCAATATTTCGCCAGATGCCCACTCCGAATTTACATTAATTGTAATAGTTGGCAATTTAGTTACTTTAGAGTCAAGTTTTGACGCTGATCAAGCATTTAGAGTTGAACAATTAATTTATCAGAAATTTGCTTCTATTTTTTCAATGACAGAAACTAGTTTTGAAAATTTAATAAAAGATTATAAAAATTTTATTACTCGAGTAAATCATCCTTCAAAGAATATGTTGTATGGAATGTCAAAAGCAATATTCCATAAATATAATTTGAATGATTTTCAAGATGAATATTTTAAACGAATGCAGGCACCCAATCCATTGTTTTTAAAAAGAATGGATGATGTTATGAGTAATTTTATTTGGGATTGGGATGTTTTCTTTAAAAAATACAAACTCTAAACAGGTAATGAGAGTTTAAGTAGTACTATTTTTTATTCATATCTAAATACACTACTTTTTTTGTTTCAAAGAACTCATAATCAAAGAATTTTGAAATTTCATTGTATTTTATTTTTTGTTTTACTGGTTTCATCTCTTCAGTCAAATCACCTCCTTTTAAATAAAGAATTCCATTTCTAAATTTATTTTTATTATCCGCTAGGAATTTTCCTTTTACCCATTTCAAGAATGCAGGCATAGCTGTTACTGCTCTACTTACAATAAAATCAAATTGTTCTTTTATGTCTTCAGCCCTTGAATGGTAAGTGATTACATTTGTTATTTTAAGAGTTTCACAAACCTCATTAACAACTTTAATTTTCTTTCCTATCGAGTCAACTAAAACAAATTGACAATTAGGGAACAAAATTGCCAAGGGGACACCTGGGAATCCTCCGCCAGTCCCAATATCTAAAATCCGCGAATCATCCTTAAAAGATTGAATTTTTGCAATTGCAAGTGAGTGAAGAACATGTCTTTCATAAAACTGATCTAAATCCTTACGAGATATTACATTGATTTGATTGTTCCAAAAAGTATAAATTTCTTTTAGTTGAGAAAATTGTTCTTTTTGTTTTTCTGTTAATTCAGGGAAATGTTTATATATCAATTCTACTCCGTCCATTTTATACTGAATAAATTTGTTCAACTTCTTTGTGATATTTTGACAAAATAATTTTTCGTTTTAATTTCAATGTCGGAGTTAATTCTCCACCTTCTACAGAAAATTCGTGATCTAATAAGATGAATCTTTTGATTTGCTCAAAGCCACCATAGTTTGAATTCATTACATCAACTTCTTTTTGAATTCGATCAATAATTTCATTTGTTTGAATTAGTTCAATATTTGATAATTGAGAAATAGAATTTAAATGTTTATTATGAGCCCATTCCTTTATATAATTAAAGTTGGGGACAATTAATGCACCAGGGAATTTCTGACCTTCACCAACTACCATCATTTGTTCTATGAAGCGAGATTCTTTAAATTTATTTTCCATGGCTTGTGGAATGATATATTTACCTCCAGATGTTTTGAAAATTTCTTTTTTACGATCTGTAATTTTTAAAAATTTTCCTTCAACAAACTTGCCGATATCGCCAGTATGAAACCAACCCTCACTATCTATTTCTTCAGCTGTTTTTTCTGGTAAATTATAGTATCCCATCATAACATTTGGTCCTTTTACAAGTATTTCACCATCTTCTGCTATTTTAACTTGTACATCATGAATTAATGTACCAACTGTTCCAATACGAATTCCATTTTTAATACAGTTAACAGAAATTACTGGAGATGTTTCAGTTAATCCGTATCCTTCTAAAATAGTGATGTCAGCAGCAAGAAACATTTTTGCAAGTTTAGGTTGCAATGCTGCACTACCAGAAACTATTGCACGAGTTTCTCCACCTAATGCTTCTTTCCATTTTGAAAATATTAATTTTCTAGCTATTGCTAATTTAAAATTGTAAAAAACTGAACGATTTATAACATCATATTGTTCTCCAATTTTAACAGCCAAAAAAAATAATTTTCTTTTTAAGCCTGTTAACTCTTCTCCTTTTGATATTATTTTCTCATATACTTTTTCTATCAATCTAGGTACTGCAGTAAACATGTGAGGTTTTACTTCTTTGATGTTTTCTCCGATTGTATCAAGTGATTCAGCAAAGTAGATCGCGCAACCCATATAGATGTAAAGGTAATGTAGCATGCGTTCATATACATGGCAAACAGGCAAGAAGGTAAGAACTCTCGAGTGTTCGTCACATGGCATTCTATCAACACATCCCATGACATTGGATAAAATATTATTGTGTGAAAGCATTACACCCTTTGGATTTCCTGTTGTTCCAGATGTATATATAATAGTTGCAAGATCTTGGTTTTGTATTACAGATTTTCGATCAACGATGATTTCATCACTAATGTTTGTGTAATTTTTGTGAATTTCAAACCAATGAGGAATAAACTCCTCTTTTGTAAAACAAAATAAGAATTCCAAAACTGGTAGATCTTTTTTTAAATCATTGATTTTATTATATAAGTTTACATCTCCAACAACACAAAGTTTAAGTTGAGAGTCATTAAAAATATACTTATAATCTTCAGTTGAAATGTTTGGATAAATAGGAACTACAATTGCTCCTATTTGTAATGAAGCAACATCTAACACGTTCCATTCGAAACGGTTTTGAGAAATAATACCTATTTTATCTCCTGGATTTATACCCAAAGAGATTAAGCCCTTTGCTGTTTTTTTAACAAGGTTTATAAAATCTTGAGTAGAAATTGAAGTCCATATTCCAGTATGCTTTGTCGAAAACATTTTAGAATTAGGGAATTTTTCTAATTGATAATAGGGAATATCGAATAATCTTTTCATAATGTAATCTTCAAGGAACGAACTAAATATAATTATTATTATTTTAAATTCAATTTTATTCCATGCTATATATTTTCTTTCCTTTTATAAATGTTGCATTTGAGTATACATTATTGTAGTCATGTGATTTACTTAATGAGGTTTCAAAAATGGTGAAATTGGCATATTTCCCAATATTTAATGATCCAGATTTAGTTTCTGAAAAAGTTAAATAGTTTGACCAATTGGAAATAGATTTAAGTATTTTTACAAAATCAACATTATTTAATTTGGAATAAACTGAAAGTTCATAATATAATCCATTTTTTGAACTTTTAGAGCCAAATACAAATAATGATGGGTTGAATTTATTATTTTTATTTAATAAAAGGAAAAAATTGTTTTCTTCTAATAATTTAAAAGTATTTTTCTCACTATCATCCAAATTAAATGCAAACCAACGATGATCTTTTTTGTAATCTTCTAATGATTTAAGGATAATAGAAATAAATTGTTTGGATTTTTTGAAATCAAGACCAATTTGTAAATTCTGATTTTTTGCAATTGCACAAGCTTCAAGAATTGCTTCAGGAGAATTATTTGAAATTGTAAATCCTTGAATATGAATTTTTTGATTTTTTATGGTGTTTTTTGCTCTTATAAAAGATACATTTTCTTTATTTGGAATTAAATTTATGTGCCAAATTAATTCCATTTGACTTGAATATTGTAATAGTTTTAATAGTTGATCGTTTGATACATTATGTACAAAAACTTCTGTTATGCCTCTTTCTAGTTGTTTTATTTCAATTTCTTTTAATATTTTTATGTTAAGAATTGAGTCAATTATCAAATTGCCTTCAGTAAAGTTTGGAGTGATTTCTTTTCCTTGTAAATCAGTAATTTCATCTGCACGATATTTATTTAAAATTTGTCGCTCAGGTCCGATTTCAATTATTTTTCCATTTTTAATTGCTATTGCATTCCCTGTTGAGTATGAATCATCTAAGCATAAAATTGCTGCATTATGAAAAATTAGGTCAACTTTTTCCCCTTTCATACAGCTACATAAAATCAATGTAAGAAATATTAAATACATGATTTTCATAGTTAAAAGAATTTTGATTTAATTTTCTTAAAGTCAATACTAAGTAAAATTATACTTAAAGTAAAGGGCATAAAAGGAGTTTTATATCTTACAATTGCTCCTAGAACAGGTACGGTTAAGCCAATCAATAAGGTTAATAAAATTGTAAAGTACAACCCAAAATACATTAATGGTAATTGTTCTTTTTGGGGTTTTTTAAAAAAGAATATTAGTAGTAGGATTAAAAAAAATAGAATTGTGTTTTCAAATGCTGAAAAACTAAAAAACACATTCTTTATTTCAAATAATGTTGGACGAAATAAACCGTTTAAAAATGCTTCTGGACAATTTTTTATATATGACCATGCTGTATCATCTAAAATACCTAATTTAATAGTACTTCCAGCTTTAGTGTCCCTAGCTACATTGATAAAATCTTGTTGTTTGTATTTCAAATTTCCAGTAAAATCTAAGCTTGGATGTATTTTCTTTGCGTTAAAAGCTAAAGTGATAATTGAAAGATTAATAATTAAAAATGTCAAACCTATTTTATTTATTTTTAGATACTGAATCAGTACCCATGCTAAAATACTAGGAAGAAGTACAATAAGAACATATGTTTTGGTAATTGCTAATAGACCTAACGTTATTAGTATCAGAAAAATGTATTTTATTTTATTATCTACAAGTAAAAATTGAGTAAATGCAAAAACAAACAAACCAATACCAAATAACAATATACTTTCTTTGAGAATACCAGACCCCCAAAATAATACTGATGGAATTAAGAAACATGCAATAATTAATTCTTTTTTTTGATTCTTAAAATGAATAAAAAAAGCCTTAAAAATACCCGTTAATCCAATAAATGACAAAGTAGATAATACGAGAGTATGAACATGGTAGTAGCCAAAAGAAAATAAATAAATGACGGCGTTAAATCTTATTACAGTTCGATTGTCGTTAAAGATGTTACTTGAGTGCGGTTTAAACCAATAATTTGTTTCTAATAAATTATAGCGAATTTCAGATGATTCATTTTGTATGCCGAAAATTATTTTCCAAAATCGAAGAGGATTTATTTTGTATACATTCTCATATAAATATTTCGCATCGTCGAAATATTTAAATACGTCAGCAGTATTTCGATCAGTATAATAATATGTATAAACGTAATATACAGATACACCAACAATGAATTTTAAAGTAAATAAAATACTAAGTGTTTTAAATGATATTCCGGAATTTTTAAAAAAAGTCCATTTTTTTAGCATTAGTATGCTAAGCAAAAAATAAAATATGATATAGATATTTCCCAAGAAAGATTTCGTTTTCTAGACAAAGATACTTATTCTATTTTCGAATGTATTTATGAATAAAACTTTCTATTTTGGTTTTGTCTAGTAATAATAACATACAAAAATATAAAAGTGGAAGAAGTGGAGCTTTATATCTTACCAAATTTCCAAGAACAGGAACTAACAGTCCTAAAAAAACAAAAGTTAGAAAAATAAATGTACCTATAGAAAATAAAATTATTTGTTGGTCAACATTTAATTTTTTAGTGAATATAAAAGTAAATAACAATCCTATTAGGAATAATAAGTTTTCAAAAGCAGGATAAATTGTCAAGAGTGAGTTTATTTCAAAAATATGAGGTCTAGAAAATCCATTACTAATGCCATAAGGTATACAAATGAAAAAATTAGACAGTTGACCATCCAATTTTTTTGTTGAAATTAAACTTTTTGCATTTGCTAAACGTGCTTCAAATTTATAATCTGCTTGTTTAAATCTTAACATTTCAAGTAAATTATAATTTTTTCCGAGTACATTTTGATTATAAGATAATTTATTTAAACGATTGTATTCTTTTTGTTTTTCAACTTCTGTTTTGTTTTGGTAACTATATTTGATAGGATTGTGCGCTAAACTCCATGTTATGAAAAATATGATTAATAATCCATAGGTTGAGATAAAAAATAATTTAACATTTTGACTATTTAAGAGTTTAATAAAAAGTACACAAATTATGGATGGAAACATGAATCCTAGAAGGTACGTTTTAGAAATTAATAACGTAAAACAGCTTATTATAAAACCGATAATATTTAATAGTTTAAATCTGTAATACAATTTTTTTGCGAAATAGAGTAGGAGTGCTAATGAACAAAAAATAATTGTCTCTTTAAGTAATCCTGTTGTCCACAAAGCAATAGATGGAAGGAAAAATATAAGTATGAAAAATATTTTTTTTAATTCTAAAAAAGACGATAATGTTTTATACAACAATATCGTCGCAAAAAATGATAGAATACTAATATAAATAGTTGCAAGAACTAGTTGATTGTTTGAAATTAAATTTAGTAAGCTTGTTATAATAATGATTGTCTGATTGTCATTATAAATCCCATATGAATTTGGTTTTACCCAGAATTTCATTTCATGATAATAACTTATACTATTTACACTCTTAGGTAAATTTCCTTTTAAAATTTCAAAATAATCTGCAGGTGATTTTTTTAAAATTATTGCTAATTGCCTTCCGTCTTCGAAATATTTATAAATATCACTAATCGATTTATTAGAATAATGATATGTGTAGATATACCAAATAGCGAGTCCATAAATTAACTTTATAATAAATGCAAAAATGATTAAAGGAAAAGAAATTTCATTAATTTTTAAATATTTGCTTTTATAAACAAGGAATATGCTAACTATAAAAAATAGTGTTATATATATGTATTCCATTCGTTTCGTTTTTTCAAAGTTAAAAAGAACTTTTTATTTCACTATTTTTTAATAACTCTGTGTATATTTTTATAAAATCGTAGTAAGTGTAAAGTAGTATATGCTTATTTTTGTTACTCTTAAAAACAAAAGCATGGAAAGTACTTTACATCAAGAAGCAACAGTAGAGCAAGCAATAGAGCTTGGGTTACGCGCAGATGAATTTGAAATGATTAAGAACATTCTTGGTCGTACACCAAACTTCACGGAAACCAGTGTATATTCGGTAATGTGGTCCGAACACTGTTCATATAAAAATTCTATTTATTGGTTAAAACAACTACCAAAAGATGGACCTCATATGTTGGTAAAAGCTGGTGAAGAAAATGCAGGGCTTGTTGATCTCGGTGACGGTATTGGATGTGTTTTTAAAATTGAATCTCATAATCACCCAAGTGCGTTAGAGCCATATCAAGGTGCAGCTACAGGTGTTGGTGGTATTAACCGTGATATTTTTACGATGGGTGCCCGACCAATCGCTCAATTGAATTCGTTGCGTTTTGGAGATATCGATTCTGATCGTACTAAATGGTTGGTAAAAGGAGTAGTGAAAGGTATTGGAGATTACGGAAATTCATTTGGTATTCCAATTGTTGGAGGTGAAGTTTTCTTCGATAGTTCTTACAATCAAAATCCTTTGGTAAATGCTTTTTCTGCTGGATTAATTGACACTAAAAAAGTAATTTCTGCAAAAGCGAAAGGACCGGGGAATTCCGTTTACATAGTTGGTTCTGCAACAGGTAAGGATGGGATTGCTGGTGCTGCGTTTGCGTCAAAAGATATAACAGAGGATTCTGCTTCGGATTTACCATCTGTACAAGTGGGTGATCCATTCCAAGAAAAGTTGTTATTAGAAGCTACGATGGAATTGGCTGAAACAAATGCTATCGTAGGTATGCAAGATATGGGTGCTGCTGGGATTACTTGTTCTACATGTGAAATGAGTGCTGGTGGTGGTGTAGGTATGGATATTTATTTAGATAAAGTACCTACTCGCCAAGAAAATATGTTACCTTATGAGATTTTATTATCTGAATCTCAAGAACGCATGTTGGTTGTTGTGAAAAAAGGAGAAGAAGCAGTAGTAAAATCAATCTTTGACAAATGGGATTTGCATGCAGAAGAAATAGGTATTGTAACTGATACTGGTCGTGTAAGATACCACATGCATGGTGAAATCGTTGGTGATGTTCCTGCTGAATCATTAGTGTTAGGTGGTGGAGCTCCTCAAAATCAACGTGAATATTCTGAACCTGCATATTTTCAAGAATACAAAAAGTTTGACATTAATAAAGTTGAACAACCAGAAGATTTAAAAGAAGTAGCGATGTTCTTATTACAACATCCAAATATTGCTTCTAAACGTTGGGTATATGAACAATATGACTCAATGGTTGGGACTAAAAATATGGTAACAAACCAACCTTCTGATGCAGGAGTTGTAAACATTAAGGGGACAAATAAAGCATTAGCGATGACTGTGGATTGTAATTCACGTTATGTTAATGCTGATCCAGAAGTAGGAACTATGATTGCTGTTTCTGAAGCAGCTAGAAATATTACATGTGCTGGTGGAGAACCTAGTGCTATTACAAACTGTTTAAATTTTGGAAATCCTTATAATCCAGAATCTTATTGGCAATTTGTAGGTGCAATCAAAGGTATGTCTGCAGCATGTTTAAAATTCGCTACTCCTGTTACTGGTGGTAACGTTTCTTTCTATAACCAATCAGTAATCGGTGGGGTAGAAGTACCTGTTTTCCCTACGCCTACAATCGGAATGATTGGAGTATTAGCAGATAAATCTAAATTGATGACTTTAGATTTTAAACAAAAAGGGGATTTAATATTCATTTTAGGAGATACAGTAGAAGATATTGCTTCTTCTGAATACCTTGCTTCTTACCATAAGATTCAAGCGTCACCAGCACCTCATTTTGATTTAGAAAAAGAATATGCATTACACCAATCCATCAAAGGATTAATTAATAATTCTTTTGTAAATGCTGTTCACGATTGTTCAGACGGAGGATTGTTTGTTACACTTGCTGAAATGTCGTTCCCAAGAGGATTAGGATTTGATATTGTTACAGATTCTGAAATTCGTGAGGATGCTTTCTTATTTGGAGAATCTCAAGGAAGGGTAGTAGTTTCTTTGACTGAAGATCAAGAAGAAGCTTTCATTGAATATATGTTGACTACAGGTGTTAATTTTACGTTGTTAGGACACGTTACAAAAGGAAAATTTGTAATTGACGATGAGCATTATGGATTCTGTCATGAAGCAAAAGACATTTATGATAATGCTTTGGCAATGAAACTTGAAAAATAAAAAAAACATGAGTGTTTCAAAGGGTGTCTTGATTGTTCAGACACCCTTTTTTATGCCGTTAGAATTTCTTTCAATTCCAATAATTCGTTGATTTTATCTGCTTTTCCAAGAGATTGGTATGAACTGATCAAATTGATTAGTAAGCGTTGAATAATGATACTATGTGCACAAGGTTCAAAGTAACCTTTTTCTTCTGGTAATTTTAAATCGGACAAAAAATTTCGAATGTCATTTTCATAGATGATACTACCATCTGAGAATGCGTTTATATAAAAGAACACCCCATAGTTTGTTGTATTTCCCAATAATTGATTTACCTGATTTTCATCCATATAAGCAAGTATGAAATGATTTGGTAAGTTAACGCCGAAAATAGGAATGTTTAATGATTGTGCTATAGTACTATACAATATACTTAAACTCAAAGGATTTCCATGTTTTGTTTCTATTACTGTATTCAAATATGAATTTAACGGGGAATGATAATTTTTAGTATCACCTTTAAAATGATGAAGTCGATAAAATATTTTGTTTATTATTTTAACTTTCTCAAAAGCAGTTTGTTGGTCATTAATTTCCATCCAAACATCTTGTCTAATTTCATCGATTTTTGTACGTAGAATCGTTTCTTTTATACCTGGATATTGCCATTTACTAATGATAATCCATGCATCAATTAAATCTAATTCATTTGACTTTTTCCACAATTCTAATTCTAATTTGACTTGATTAAATTGAATTTCATGGGTAAGTTGTTCTATACGTTGTTGGTGAATAGCAGTTATTTCACTTTCTTCCCAAGCGTTTTCTAAGTATGGGATTGCTTCTTTTCCGAAGGAACGAATTTTTCCTTGAACATGAATAATTATTTCTTCGTCTGGATCATCGAGAAGATTGATAAGTGCTTGTATAGAATCTTTATTCAACATACTACAAAAGTAATATGAACATACCTCTTTAATTCTTTCTATAGGATTACTTATAAAATAGTAGTTGTTAATTCGAAGATTAAAGTAACGATTCGATAATTTTATCAATAGTATAATTTTCAGCTTCAGCACGATAATTACGCACCAAACGATGACGTAATATTGGTTTAGCAACAGCTTTCACATCTTCAATGTCTGGAGATAGTTTTCCCTTCAATACAGCATGACATTTAGCTCCAACAATCAAAAATTGTGAAGCGCGTGGTCCAGCTCCCCAAGAAATGTAATCTTTGGAGATTTGTGTTGAAAATAGATTGTCTTTACGTGTTTTGGAAACTAATTGTACAGCATATTCAAGAACATTCTCCGTTACTGGAATTTTACGAATTAGGTTTTGATATGCTAGAATTTGTTCAGCAGAAACAACTTGATTAACTGTAACTTCTTTATCTTCTGTAGTCGCTCGAACAATTGCTAATTCTTCAGTATAAGTTGGATAATCTACCCAAATATTAAACATAAAACGGTCCAATTGAGCTTCTGGAAGAGGATAAGTACCCTCTTGTTCAATCGGGTTTTGTGTTGCAAGAACAAAAAATGGATTTGGCAATTTATGTGTAATTCCTGCAGCAGTTACTGATTTTTCTTGCATCGCTTCTAATAAAGCAGCTTGAGTTTTTGGTGGTGTACGATTGATTTCATCTGCAAGAATGATATTACTAAATAAGGGGCCTTTGATAAATTTAAAAGTTTTAGATTCATCTAATATTTCAGAACCAATAATGTCTGAAGGCATTAAATCTGGAGTAAATTGAATACGGTTAAAATCTAAACCTAAAGCTTGTGAAATTGTATTTACTAATAAAGTTTTCGCTAGTCCTGGCACACCGATTAATAAAGCATGACTTCGAGAGAATATAGAAATAAGCACTTGGTCAACCACTTCATCCTGACCAACTATTACTTTGTGAATTTCATTTTTTAATCGTTGATAATCCTCAACTAATTTTTTTGCTAATTCAACGTCTCCCATTTTCTTATTTAATTAGTTTTCCAAGAATATTTAAAGTTACAATTTTCATATTCTTTGTCTATTCGAATATAGGCATTTCCAATTTTAGATTTTATCCATTTTGAAAGAATCTTGTCTTTTTTGTCATTTTCTGTTGCACGTTGAATTAATGTATAATCCTGCTCTAAATTTGCTTTATGAGGACCAATTCGATTCATTAGACGAACAATTCTTATACCTTGTTTTTTTTCATTAAAATCAAAGTATAAACTTGGTGTTGTTAAATCTCCAGTATTTAATGAATTTGTTAAGATAAAGATTTGTTGATCAATTTGATTTAAATCTTCCATACTCCATCCCTGTTCACCAGTAATTGGATTTGTAATTATACCTTTATTATGACGAGTATTATTATCATTTGAATATGTTAAAACTGCTTCTTCCCAAGTAATCTGATTTTGTTTTAATTTTGAAAAACATTCTTCTATTTTTGTACTTGCATCCGTTAAGCTTTGTCTATTAAATTCAGGAACTAATAAAATATGTCTACAAGTATAATCGTCACCTTTACGTTCTAATAATTGGACTATATGATAACCATAGTCAGTTTCAAATACATTACTTATTTCACCCGGTTTTAATCCAAATACAGCTGCTTCAAACTGAGGAACCATCATACCACGTGAAGCTGTCATTTGGCCACCTTGTGTAGCGCTTCCAGGATCTTGGGAATGAATTCTTGCTTGAGTTTCAAAGCTTTTTCCTTTAAGGATATCTTCTCGTATTTCTTTTAATTTATTTGTTGTAATTTGTCTATCTTCTTGAGTGATTTTTGGAAAAATTACAATTTGTTGAAGACTTAATTTTGCATTAATATAAGGTATGCTATCAGCAGATAAATTATTGTAATATATTTCTATTTCTTTAGGTGAAATACTACTGCTTCCAGTAATTTGTCTTTGCATTTCTTCAGTCATTAATCTGTTTTTGATTAATGGTCGAAATTCATTTTTTATTTGAGTTACTGTTTTGTTATAAAACTCTTCCATCTTTTGTCGTCCTCCAATTTGTTGTTCAATTACACGAATTCTATTCTCCATCTCTCCATCTACTTGTGCGTCTGAAATTTTGATACTATCTAATTCAGCTTGATTCAAATAAAGATTTTGCATTAACAGTTTTTCTAATAATTCACAATTTAATGTACTTGAATTCGTTGTGTTACTATCTAATTCTTGAGACCTTTGAGACTCGATATCAGATTGTAATATCACATTTTCTCCTATTTGTGCAACTATTTTATCTAAAATAACTTTTTTTTCTTGAGCAAATGTTATTGAAGTTACTAGTAATAAAAGAAAAGTAAATTTCATAATTGAAAGTTTGTAAATTAGTTAGAATCAAGAGAATAAATTACTTTCTCATTAATTGTAAATATGTATTTTTTTGACAATTCTTTTAACCATTCCTGTTCTAAATAGTTTTGATAATCAGATGTAATCAATCCTTTTGCATCAATTAATAATTTTGGACCTGCAGGAATTAGTTGGTTTACTTTAATTACATAAAATTTACCGTTAAATTCATAGATAGGATTTGTACCTAATTTGAATGCTCTTCCTTTCAAATAAGGTATATCACTGATTTCGTATTTATTAGTTTTTACCTTCAAGTTTAACTCAGATTTTTCATTCAACTTAGCAAGAATATGTTTAGATGTAATAGTATCATTTTTTAACATTTTAACAACTTGGTTTGCGATGTTTTTATCTAAACATTCATAAACCATGGCATCAATTCTATCTTTCCATTGGTAGTTAGTTTTATTATTTTCATAGAAGTTTTTTAGACCAAGAGTATCTTTATTTGCTTTATTCCAAACTTTGTCAGTCATAATTTCATATAATAAGACACCGTCATGATATTCTTGCATTAATGCTTTAAATTCAGGATATTTTTGTTCTAATTGAGAATCTTCATATTTTAATATTTCTGAAGAAACCCATGTATTATATTGTCTATTTACCAATTCATTATTATTTGTTTTGGTAACATTTCTATAGTTTGCATTAAGGTAATTCAAAAATTGTTTTTGATTAAAATTTTGTCCATTTATAGTAAATAAAATTTCGTCTTTTTTTAATTTTGAACCCTCCCATTTACCTTTATAATAGTTTGTATCAATATGTTTTATAAACCATTTTAATCCTTTTTTACTATTATCGGTATAATTATACTCAATTTTCAATCTATTTATTAATACTGTTTGAGTCTTTTTTGAACGATCATCTCTATTTACTTTTGACTGAAGTTCTTTTTTCATGGATTCAAACGATGCTAAAGGACTTATTTCTATTCTTTTTATTATATGGAATCCATAATCTGTTTGTAAAGGCAACGAAAAATCACCATTATTTTTTAATTGAAAAGCTGTTTCTTCAAATTCTGGAACCATACGAGTTGTTGTTCCACTTCCGAATTCAGGTAGTCTACCACCCTTTTCGCTTGAACCTGGATCATCAGAGAAATTCATAGCTAAATCTTCAAATTTTTCACCTGCAATTAATTTTGAGTAAATTTCATCAATTTTCTTCTTTGCTGTAGTAATTTCTTCTTGATTTGCATCTCGTTTCACAGAAATCATAATATGTGCAGCTTTCATTATACCTCTAGCAGGTCGTTGATCAATCACTTTTAAAATGTGATATCCAAAACGTGTTCTAATAATAGATGAAATCTGACCTATTGGAGTTGTAAAAGCTGCTTCTTCAAATGGAAAAACCATTTGAAAAGCTGTGAAATAACCTAAATCTCCTGCATTTGACTTTGCGGATGGGTCATCAGAAATTTCCATTGCTAACTTTGAAAAATCTTCACCATCTTCAATACGTTTTTTTATTGCTGAAATTTTTGAATAAGCTTTTATGGTATCTTCAGGTGAAGAATTCCCTTCCAATCTTACTAAAATGTGGGAAGCTTTAACTTCTTTTTGTAATCGCTTATAAGCTTCTTCTATGACTTTTTGATTTTCTTGTTTATCAATTAAATATGGTGTAGATAGTGTTTTTCTATAACCAAGTAATTCTTTTTTTAATTTTGGAAGTGTATCATAGCCTAATGCCTCAGCTTCAAGAACTTTTAATTTAAATTTTTTATATAATTCTAAATATTCGTCAATCGATTTTTTATCGAATTTAGGTTGCTGATTGTTTTTTAAATAGATTTGAAGAAATTCTGTTTTTGAAATCTTTTTATTATTGACTTCAATTACAAAATTTTTCTCTTGAGCTTTTGCATTGAAAATTGCAAAACAAGTTACTAATATTAGAATTTTTTTAATCATATTATCGAATACTATAGTTAGGTGCTTCTCTAGTAATTGTAATGTCATGGGGATGTGATTCTTTCATTCCTGCATTTGTAATTCTTACAAATTCAGCACCTTTTAATTTATCAATAGTTGGTGCTCCACAATACCCCATTCCTGAGCGTAATCCCCCAGCAATTTGGTATATTACTTCAACTAAATTTCCTTTATAAGGTACTCTACCAGAAATACCCTCAGGAACTAATTTTTTTACATCATCTTCATTATCTTGGAAGTATCGATCTTTAGATCCTTTTTGCATAGCCTCTAATGACCCCATTCCACGATATGATTTAAATTTTCTTCCTTCGTAGATAATTGTGTCACCAGGTGATTCTTCTACTCCTGCAAACATTGATCCAACCATAACAGTATCTGCTCCTGCTGCAATTGCTTTAACAATATCACCAGTATATCGTATTCCACCATCCGCAATAACAGGAATACCAGTTCCCTCTAACGCCAATGCTACTTCATTAACTGCAGTTAACTGAGGTACACCTACACCTGCTATAATACGAGTAGTACAGATTGAACCTGGACCAATCCCTACTTTTACTGCATCAGCACCTGCATCTACCAAATACTTAGCTGCTTCTGGTGTAGCGATATTACCTACTACAACTTGAAGAGTAGCGTATTTTGATTTTACTTCTTTTAACTTTCCAACAACTCCTTTTGTATGTCCGTGAGCTGTATCGATAACAATTGCATCTACACCAGCGTCAACTAATGCATCCACACGTTCTAAAGTGTCATTGGTTACTCCTACAGCAGCAGCAACACGTAAGCGACCAAATGAATCTTTACAAGAATTTGGATATTGTTTAACTTTTATAATATCTCTATATGTAATTAAACCAACCAATTTATTGTTTGAATCAACAACTGGTAATTTTTCAATTTTATTTGCTTGTAATATTCCTTCCGCTGTGGTTAAGTCAGTTGTGTCATTAGCAGTAACTATATTTTTAAATGTCATTACTTCTTTAATAGGTCGGACATTTACTTTTTCAAAACGTAAATCACGGTTTGTAACAATCCCTTTTAGTATTTTATTTTCATCAACTACTGGAATTCCTCCAATCTTGTTTTCTTTCATTAATTTCAATGCATCTCCTACCGATGCATTTTCTGAAAGTGTGACAGGGTCTAGTATCATTCCACTTTCTGAACGTTTTACTTTACGAACTTCCAAAGCTTGTTCAGCAATTGTCATATTTTTATGAATAACACCGATACCACCTTGTTGTGCAATTGCAATTGCTAATTGGGATTCAGTAACTGTATCCATTGCTGCAGATATGATTGGCGTGTTCAAATCAATGTTTCTAGTAAACTTGGTTTTTAATGAAACATCCTTTGGTAAAACTTGAGAAAATGCTGGGACAAGCAGAACATCATCAAAAGTTAATCCTTCACGAACTTTATTGAGGTTTGATAAAGACATAGAACCTATATTAAATATAAAATTCTTGCAAATTTATTAATAATTCTCATCATTTTTTGATTTTAACAATTATTAAACAAAAAACAATGTAATATTGTGTAATAATCGAATTTATTTTTAAATGAAGTATTTTTTTTTAATGTTTTTATTTGTTACCAAATACACGTTCAGTCAAAAAAATGAAAAATCATTAATCCAATTGTCTGGAGTGATTGTTTCTTCAGATAGTTTGGAGAATTTACCATTTACAACCATTTTCCATAAAGGATCTAATAGAGGGACCGTTTCGGATTATTATGGATATTTCTCTATTGTTGTATTTCCAGGTGATACATTATTGTTTAAGAATTTTGGATATAAAACATCATCTTATATTGTGCCCGATACACTTAAAGATGATAGATATTCAATAATTCATGTATTACAAGGAGATTATAAAGAATTGCCAGCGGCAATTATTTATCCATGGCCTTCGAGAGAAGCTTTTGCAAAAGCTTTTTTAGAGATGCATCCATATGACGACGCGTTAAGAAGAGCGCAAAAACAATTGTCTGGAGCGAATTTAGCTTTTATTGCAGCAAGTGTTTCGACGGACCCAGGTTTGACATACTCATGGCAACAAAATCAGCAATACACTAAAATTTATACAATGGGACAAAGTCCAGTTAATAACTTATTTAATCCCGCTTCATGGAACTCGTTTATTAATTCCTGGAAGTCAGGTAAGTTAGGTAGAGAATAATTATTTTGCCTCTTCTTCTTTTTTCTTTTTGTTTTTCTTTTTTTTATTGGACTTATTTTCTTCAAGTTGAATATCATCATCTTCGGATTTTGCCTCTTCTTTTTTTACTTCAGGAAAAGTTCTTATTTCTTTTCCTTTTTCATTGAATTCGTGTTCTTCAATGAGGATTCCTTTTTTGAATAAAGAACGTATTTTTAATTTTCTATTTGGATAATATTCTTCAAACCAACCATCTTTGATTCCTTTTTTGTAATTTTCGAGAGTTTGGACAAATCCTTGATAATAATAGGTTGTGAAAGGTCCATTTTTTATATCGTTTAGCCAATATTCCGTTTTTAACAATGTCCCGTCATCATAATAATAGGTTAGCATACCATCTTTTTTTCCGATTTTATAGGAAAGTTTTTCAGTGATTTTTCCTTCTTTATTGTAACTAATAAAATTACCATCGATATTACCTTTCGTATAATTAATAGATCGTTTTATTTTTCCATTATGGTGAAAAATTCTTTTTTCACCATTAAGTTGATCAAAGGAATAGTTTTCTAGTAAAGTAGTATCTCCTGAGGGATTGAAATATACAAATTTTCCATGTTTTTGACCTATTTTATAATTCATTTCCCATGCAAGTACATTGGTGCTGTCATAATAATAAGTCCATTTCCCATTTTCAAACCCTTCAACATGTGTTCTAACTACCATGGGACAACCAGACATATATTTTGTTGTATCTGTTCCATTCTCTTTACCATTTATAAATGATATAAATCGTTCTCTCATCCCGTTTTCATAACATGTCTCACACATGCCGGTATATGGTTTTCCACCAGCTGCAGAAATGAATGTTTTACTTCTTTCATCAAATTCTATTTTAGCATTACAGTCGACTACTCCTGGAGTTTTTCCACATTGCCATTCAATATATTTTTTTCCATTTGTTGTGTTATTATCATAGCATTTTTTTCCTCCCTTTTGTAATTGTCCAAGTACAATGATTTGACTAAAGAATAGAAAATAGAAAATAATTAATTTATTCATTGTTTATCAAGAGTTGAATATTCAGAATTGTTACTAATGTACTCAGGAACTATTTTTTTCATTAATCTGACAATATTTTGGTTGTTTTGAGAATCATATAAACTAATTAATTCTTCTATAGTAAGTTTTACATTTGGGTTCGATTCACGTACTTTAGCAATTAGAATTTTGGGGTGATGAGTAGGAATTGTATTTTCATCTTTTGCTAATAATTCTTCAAATAGTTTTTCTCCAGGTCTTAGTCCTGTTATTTTTATTTCGATGTCTTTTCCTTCTATTAATCCAGATAGTTTTATCATTTTCTTTGCTAAATCTATGATTTTTACAGATTCACCCATGTCAAAGACGAAAATTTCACCACCTTTCCCCATTGAACAAGCTTCGAGTACAAGTTGACAAGCTTCGGGAATTGTCATAAAAAAACGAGTAACTCTTTTATCTGTGATTGTAATAGGGCCACCTTGTTCTATTTGTTTTTTAAACAAAGGAATTACAGAACCATTCGAACCTAAAACATTACCAAATCTTGTAGTAATAAATTTAGTACTTGAGTTATTATTTAATTGGGTATAGATTTCAGCAATTCGTTTAGATGCCCCCATTACATTTGTTGGGTTTACAGCTTTATCTGTAGATATCATAACAAATTTTTCAACCTTATGATGTATAGATAAATCTACCAAATTTTTTGTACCTAGTATATTGGTGTATATAGCTTCTGAAGGATTGTCTTCCATTAACGGTACGTGTTTATAAGCAGCAGCATGGAAAACATAATTTGGTTTAAAAAAATCATATAATCTTTCCATCCTCATAAAATTACTTATATCACCAACTACAATTGAGAAATTAAAGTTAGGATGATTATAAAGTAAATCCTGTTCTAAATCATAAAGTGAAGATTCTGCTTGATCAAGTAATATCACTAATTTTGGATTGTAATTTATTAGTTGTTTTACTATACCACTACCTATAGATCCAGCTGCGCCTGAGACTAAAATTGTTTGGTTGTTCAATTCTTCTTCAATTTTTTCAGGGTCAAGATAAATAGGATTTCTACCTAATAAATCTTCAATTTTAATATTTTTTATTTGTGATGTAGTAAAATCGCCATTTATCCAACTTTTTGAACTCGGAACTTGAAGTACTGTTACTGAATTTTTTAGACAGATGTCTAATACATTTTTTTGGTTTTCGTAGTTTGGTTTTTGAATGGCAACAATTAGTTTGTTTATTTGTTTATTTTGAATTATTTTTTCTAATTCATTTGAATTGTAAATTTTAGTTCCCTGGAGCCTAGTGTTTGCTAATTTATTATTGTCATCTATGTATCCTACAACTTCAAATGGAGATTCAGAATCTTTTTCGATAGTTCGTTTTGTAATTAGACCTGAAACACCAGCTCCATAAATCAATACTCGTATTTTATTTTTTTTATTTAATTTGTGAATAGATTCAATATAGAAAATTTTAACTGCAAATCGAAATCCAATTATTAAGGAATAACTTATGAAAAATTCCATGATTATAATGGATGTGGGTAAAAGGTGTTGTTCATCAATAAATTTAGCTTTAAGAATATTTAAAATAAAAAGTAATATTGTTGAACTTCCAATAGTTAATAGAAGTCTTTTTATATCTAATATAGAAGTATGCCTAATATGACCTTGATAAATTTTAAACAGAAAAAAAACAAGACATTTTACTATAATAAATATGTATATAGTATTATTTGATTTCTCCCAAAATTCAAAAAATACTATTTTCAACTTAAAGTCAAAACGTATAAAATATGCTATAATTAATGATGCTATAGATAATAAAATATCATTCAAGAAAATAATCCATCTTGGTGTTTTGGATAAAGGGAATAACATATAATGTATTTTTTACAAATATAAATTATATGAATAAGTAAATGACATAATCTAGTTTGAATTACCTAAACATTTGATTATTATTAATAACAAAAGATATTTTTTTTGCAAAAAAACATATTATGTATAATTATTTAATTAGTTTTGCAAAAGAAATTTAGAATTAAACTAATTTATTTATGAAAAAAATTATTTTATCAGCAGCGCTTTTGTTATGTGGTTCTGCTTTTGCTCAAAAAGACACTTCTTACAATAGATGGTCTTTTGATTTTGGTGTTGGTGCTGTAAATACACTTACTCCTAAATCTACTTTAGGTTTTAAAACACCTTTCGTTGATTTACTATCCGTAAGAGCTGGAGCAAGATATATGTTTAATAACGTAGTTGGATTAGCTTGGGTTTTAGGTTATGATAATTTTAGTGCTACAAGCAAAGTTCAAACTGTAAATACACACTATGTAAGTTCAACAATTCAAGCTTATGTTAATTTAACAAATCTTTATGGTTTTAACGAATTTACAGATAAATTTGGTTTGTTATTGCATACTGGAGCAGGTGTTTCAATGTTAAAAGCAGATAGTAGAGATATTGTATTAAGTTTTGTTGCTGGTTTAACACCGCAATACAAATTGAATAATAAATTTACAATCAATTTGGATGGTGGTTTTAATTCAAATCTTATGCAAAATAATACATGGGATATGGGAACCGATTTAAAAGTACCTGGATTTAATTCTTCATTTTTATATGGAACAGTTGGTTTTTCTTACTATTTAGGAAAAGATAAGTCTAAATCCCATGCTGATTGGACACCAAAAAATGCTGCAGATAAAAAAGAATTAGAAGTTCTTCGTGCTAAATTAACTGCTACAGAGTCTAAATTAGTAGATACAGATAATGATGGTGTAGCAAACTACTTAGATGCTGAGCCAAATACACCTGCAGGTTCACATGTAAATTCAAAAGGACAAGCAATTGTTGATATGGATGGGGATGGTATATTAGATTCTGAAGATTTTTGTCCAACTGTAAAAGGAACTTCTGAATTTAAAGGATGTCCAATGGCATTTGCTCAAGAAACTAAAGTTGTAGTAACTGACGAAGCAATTGGTGCAGAATTAACAGGGGATATTAAAGCAAAAGTTGCTGCAGTATCTAAAGACGTTAATTTTGATACTAAAAGTACAGGTGTTAAAGGTGCTTTCAAAAAAGAATTAGATGCTTTAGCTAAATTGTTAAATGAAAACACAAACTTAGTTGTTGCTTTACATGGTCACTGTGATAATGTTGGAGAAGACATTTTAAATAATCAATTATCTGAAGATAGAGCAAAATCTGTAAGAGATTATTTGGTTTCTAAAGGAGTTTCTTCTTCAAGAATTTCTACAAAAGGATTTGGTATTACTCAACCTAAATTGTCTAACGACACTGAAAAAGGAAGAGCTGCTAATCGTCGTGTAGAGTTGATAGTAAAGTCGAAATAATAGTTTTTTAAATTTCTATATAAAAGCCGCTTCAGAAATGAAGCGGCTTTTTTGTTGTTCTTAAGTCATATTAAATTCTTATTTTAGTACTATGACATTTCAACAAGGTAAAGTGTTAAAGTCTACGGGTAAATGGTATATCATTGAATTGAATGATGGTACATTTGTAGATTGTCGTATACGAGGTAAGATACGATTAGATGGATTGCGAACTACTAATCCAGTTGCAGCTGGCGATCAAGTACTTATTTTAAATGAACGTGATGAGGAAGGTAAAGGAGTAATTACTTCTGTTGAATTACGAAAAAATTACATTGCTCGAAAATCAACAAATCTTAGCAAACAATCTCAAATCTTAGCTGCAAATATCGATAAAGCATATTTGATGATTACCTTAAAATCGCCTGTAACACACCTTGCATTCATTGATCGATTTTTAGTTTCTGCTGAATCTTTTAGAGTTCCTGTTACATTATTGTT
Organism: Flavobacteriia bacterium; assembly: GCA_947455255.1. Taxonomy (GTDB): domain Bacteria; phylum Bacteroidota; class Bacteroidia; order Flavobacteriales_D; family Crocinitomicaceae; genus CANHVK01. The sequence goes on from CANGOA010000001.1 coordinate 29,340, forward strand.
TAATAAAGTAGATACCTATGATGAAGATGAATTATTTTATTTAGATGCATTATTTGATTTGTACGAATCTATCGGATATCCATGTCATAAAATAAGCGCTGAAAATTCCTTGAATATTTCTTTTTTACAAGATGAAATAAAAGGATCTCAAGTGATGATTTCTGGTCATAGTGGTGTTGGAAAAACGACTTTAATTAATAGATTAGATCCAAATTTATCTTTGAGGACAGGTGAAATTTCTGAATATCATCAACAAGGTCAACATACCACAACTTTTGCGGAAATGCATAAATTAGGAACTGGTGGATATATCATCGATACTCCTGGAATTCGTGCCTTTGGAATAGTTGATTTGGATAAAGAAGTTATTTCACATTATTTCCCTGAAATGCGTGCTTTAATTGGTACATGTAAATATCATAATTGTCAACACTTAAATGAACCGCATTGTAATATTAAAGCATCTGTTGAAACTGGATTAATTTCGGAATCTAGGTATCAGACTTATTTGCAATTATTGACTGAAGATGAAAATGAAGTTCATCGAAAAAAAGAAATGTAATGCGTGTTATAATTCAACGAGTTTTAAGTGCTTCCATAAGAATAGATGAGGCTATTCATAGTCAAATCAATCATGGATTATTAATTCTCATAGGTGTAACACATAATGATACGAAAGAGGATATTGAATGGTTAGTTCAGAAAATCGTAAATCTTAGAATATTTAACGACGAAAAAGGCAAAATGAATCGCTCAATTCACGATGTACAGGGAGAGTTTTTAGTTGTGAGTCAATTTACACTTTTTGCATCCACGAAAAAAGGAAATCGGCCGAGTTTTATTGCGTCAGCAAAGCCAGAAATTGCCGTTCCAATATATGAAAATTTTATTGAAGAAATAAAAAAATGTGGTCTTGTAATTCAAACAGGTGTGTTTGGTGCAGATATGAAAGTTAGTTTTGTGAATGATGGACCAGTAACAATTATCATAGATTCAAAAAACAAAGAATAATGCAAATCAAAGAAGCACAAGAGATTGTTGATCAATGGATCAAAGAGTATGGTGTGCGCTATTTTAATGAGCTTACCAATTTAGCTATGTTGACAGAAGAGGTAGGGGAGGTAGCTCGAATCATTGCGCGAAGGTATGGAGAACAATCTGAAAAGGAGAGTGATAAAGGAAAGGATCTTGGAGATGAATTTGCAGATGTTTTATTTGTACTTATTTGTTTAGCAAATCAAACAGGTGTTGACCTTACCAAAGCACTCAAAAAGAACCTAGATAAAAAAACAGGACGTGACTCACTTAGACATAAAGAAAACTCGAAACTAAAATAAGTTTAGTTAGATTTTAGTTTATATCTAGAGTCAATTACTGGTTGAACTCCGCTTTTAAACTCATATCAAGACTTTTAAAACTGTGTGTTAAAGCACCAACAGAAATAAAGTCTACACCTGTTTCAGCGAACTCTCTGATTGTTTCTAAGGTTATGCCACCAGAAGCTTCTGTTTCGTAATTGGAAGGGATTATTTTTAATGCATTTTCAAGTTCAGTAGGAGTAAAGTTATCCAGCATAATTCGATCTACACCTCCAACTTCTAATACTTGCTTTAATTCATCTAAGTTTCGCACTTCAACTTCCACATTTAGTTTTTTACCTGTTTCTTTCAAATAGTTTAATGTACCTTCAATGGCAGGTTTAATTCCACCTGCATAATCAATGTGATTGTCTTTCAACATAATCATGTCGTATAATGCAAAGCGGTGATTTTCTCCTCCACCAATTCGTACTGCCCATTTTTCCATGTAACGAATACAAGGAGTCGTTTTACGCGTGTCTAATAATCGTGTGTTTGTACCTTCTAACAAAGAAACAATTTTATTTGTTTGGGTAGCGATACCACTCATACGTTGCATGAAATTCAATACTAATCTTTCAGTTGCTAAAATTGATCTTGAAGAACCAGTGACTGTAAATGCAATATCTCCTTTTTTTACGGGAGTACCATCAATAATTAATACGTTAATTTCTAACGTAGGATCTAATTTTTTGAAAATCTTTACGGCTAAATCAACACCAGCTAAAATGCCATCGTCTTTGATGAATAAAGTCGCTTTACCCTTTGCTTTTTCAGGTACACACGCTAAACTAGAATGGTCTCCATCACCAATATCTTCTAGTAAGGCTAATTCAATTATTTCATCTACAGTCATGGTGTTGATTTTTGTGTTTATACAAAAGTAATGTTGAAATTTAGAACTTCGTACGTTTCATTAATTATTTCTATTTTTGTTAAACAAAATTTTACAACTATGTCTGAAAATCAAGAACAAAAAACAACTGCTCCTAAAAGTAATGGTGCCTTATTATTAATACTTATCGTATTGTTAATCGCATTGGCTTATATGTCTTATTCATGGTCTAAGAAAAACAAAGAATTGAATGAGTGTTCTAATTTCAATAAAGAGTTGGAAGCTGATATGCAAGGGATGAACGAGATGATGTCTGGTTATACTGGTAATGTAGGAACTGATTTGAAAAAAGATTTTCAAAATATGCTGAGACAATACGATGCTTTGAAAGTGAAAGATTCTGTTCAGGCTCAAAATGTAGAGGAACAAAAACAAAAAATTAAGGGATTGTTATCTCAATTGGAGAGCGGTAAAAAATTAAGTGCACGTCAGTTGTATTCTTTAAGAAAAGAAAATGAGACTTTACGTAATATCATGAAAGGTTATGTAAAGCAAATTGACTCTTTGAATACTATGAATGTGAAATTATCATCAGATTTAGATACTAAAACCCAAGAATTAAGTTCTACTGCATCTGAAAGAGATCAATATAAACAACAAGCAGAAGAGAGCACAGAATTAGTTAAAAAAGGTTCACGTTTACAAGCTTTAGGATTTAATTCTGCTGCATTGCGTATGAAGTTAAATAACACCACTGAACCAACAAATAAAGCAAAAAGCGCAGTTCAAATTAAATCTTCTTTCACTATCTCTGCAAATCCATTAACTCGTGCAGGAGTAAAGAAGTTATATATGCAAATAACTTCTCCAGAAGGGGTAGTTTTACAATCTCGTGAAAATAATGTTGTTACAATGGATGGAAGTTCTGTTGCATTTTCAGATCGTAAAGAGATCGAGTACACAAATAATAATGTTGACGTTTCTATCTATTACGATTTAAAAGAAGGAGAAGCGACTAAAGGGAATTATAAGGTTAAGATATACTGTGATGGACAAATTATTGGAAATGATAGTTTTACTTTAAAATAAAAGTATTAAATATTCAGTAAAAAAAATAGGGTTTTCAATTGAAAACCCTATTTTTTTGTATGCAATTAATTATTGATTATTTCCAAACTCCCATTTTGCAGAATTTATCGATACGATCGTTAATTCTTACTTCAGGCTTTATTTTTTCTAATTCAGCGACAGTTTTTTTGATGTATTGTTTGGTGATTTCAAACATTTCTTCTTGACTTCTGTGTGCTCCGTTGATTGGTTCTTGAATTACTTCGTCAACCAGGTTTTGTTCTTTCATGTCTGTAGAAGTCAATTTAAGAGCCTCAGCTGCTTTTTCTTTGAAATCCCATGATCTCCATAAGATAGATGAACAAGATTCAGGAGAAATCACAGAATACCATGTGTTTTCTAACATCACCACTTTGTCACCTACACCAATTCCTAATGCTCCACCTGAAGCTCCTTCACCGATTACGATACAGATTACAGGAACTTTCAAACGCATCATTTCATAAATGTTACGAGCGATGGCTTCACCTTGGCCTCTTTCTTCTGCTTCCAAACCTGGGAATGCTCCTGGAGTGTCAATAATTGAAACGATAGGTTTATCGAATTTTTCCGCTAATTTCATCAATCGCAAAGCCTTACGGTAACCTTCTGGATTTGCCATCCCGAAATTACGGTATTGACGCATTTTTGTGTTGATTCCTTTTTGTTGTCCGATAAACATTACTGATTTACCATCTAACAAACCAAAACCACCGATCATTGCTTTATCGTCTTTTACACTACGGTCTCCATGCAATTCTTGGAAGGTACCATCGCTGATTGCGTTGATGTACGCCAATGTGTATGGTCTGTCTGGGTGACGAGACAATTGTACACGTTGCCATGGAGTAAGGTTTGAGAATATTTCTTTTGTTTTAAGGTCTAATTTTTCTTGAAGTTTTTTGACTTGTTCTGTCATATCCACTTCGGTAGTTAAACCAATTTGTTTTGTTTGAGCGATTTGCTCTTCTAATTCTTTGATTGGTTCTTCAAAATCTAAATAGGTACTCATAGCTATAAAATTGTGGAAGCAAAGGTACAAAATTTTGTTGTGAACGATTAACTTTGTTTTATGATATTATTCCCTCCGTGTAAAATTAATATTGGATTACATGTATTGCACAAGCGCAATGATGGTTACCATGCTTTAGATTCCTTGATGTATCCTGTACCCATTTTTGATATTCTTGAGGTTGTAATGAATGAAAATTTTGAATTTACCAATAGCGGTATTACGATACCAGGAGATAGACAAATGAATATTTGCATTAAGGCGTATCAACTAATGGTGAAGGAATATCAAATTTCTCCTATTAAGATCCATTTACACAAAGTAATTCCGATGGGAGGCGGTTTAGGAGGTGGTTCTTCTGATGGAACCTATACTTTGAAAGCGATTAATGAATTATTCTCGTTGAGTTTATCCATTGAGCGATTGCAGGAATTGGCTGCACAGTTGGGAAGTGATTGTCCGTTTTTTGTTACAACATTACCACAAGTAGCTACAGGCCGAGGTGAATTTTTGGAATCTGTTGATTTTAGTTTGGAAGGACATTATTTATATATGGTAAATCTTGGAATCCATGTTTCTACTGCCAAGGCATTTTCAAAGGTTCAGTTTTACACAAACGAAACTTCTATTGCTGAACTCATTAAACAACCCTTTGAAACAATCAAAGGAGAATTAATAAACTCTTTTGAAACTTCTGTTTTTGAAAGTTATCCTGAATTGGCTGACATTAAATCTCGTTTTACTGAGCAGGGAGCAATCTATGCCTCCATGTCGGGTAGTGGCTCTACGATGTATGGTTTTTTTAAGGATAAACCTGAAAAAGGAATGTTTTCAGATTACGAAGTAGCATTTGAGGAGGTAGTTTTATTGTGACTTGACTATTTCTTCACTCCTCGCTTACGAATCCTGAGCCTGTCGAAGGGTTCATTCAAAGACGGTAAGATTTTTGAAGTGAGTAATTAATTACAATTATCCAATACCTTTTGTACCGCTTCTTGGTACCCTAGATAAACTGCAGTATGCCAATCTTTACAAGCGCCTGGTTTGTCGTTTGATTTAAGCTTCGCTTCAGCGCGTTTCATGTAATAGATAGGATTGGTAGATTCCAATGTGATGACTTTGTCTAGGTCAGTTACTGCATCCGAAAATTTTTCTAATGCCATTTTTAGGTTTGCATTGTTTATATACAAGTCGATGTTTGTTGAATCCAATTGAATCGCTTTGGCATTATCCATAATTGCAGCACGGTAATCACCAAGTTCTGAGCGAGTCGTTGCTCTGTTTTTATAAGCTTCTATGTTATTCGGATTTAATTCAATTGCTTTTGAATAATCCTCGATAGATCCAATGAAATTACGCAAGGCATGGTTTGTGTTTCCTCGTCCAATATAGGCTTGTGCATTGTTAGAATCAAGTGTGATGGATTTGTTCATGTAGTTGATTGATTCTTGTAATTCGTTCATTTCAAATTTCAAAACCCCCATGCAATAGGCAGCGGTAGAATTAGAAGTGTCATTTTTTAGCACGTACAAAAAGTCATGGTTTGCAGCTTTGTTGTCACCGCTTCTCATGTAAGCGTCACCGCGACTTAAGTAAATTTCTAAGATTGATGTGTCTTGTAATAACACATTGTTATAATCCTCAATAGCATCAGCATAATTTTTCAATTCTTTTTTTATGTCAGCACGAGCAATTAGTGCATCTTCAAAAGTTGGGTCTATAGTAATGATGTGATTATAATCAGAGATTGCGTCAGTTTTATCGTTTAATTTATACTTAATATTTGCTCGATGAAAATAGGCATATATATGTTTTGGATCAAGCTCGATAACTTTGTTTAAATCGATTAAAGCAGCGCGTACATTTCCCAATTCTACATACGCCAAAGCACGATTATAATGTGCATTTGGGTCGTTTGGGGTAAGTTGAACAGCATATGTAAAATCTTCAACGGCTAAGTCGTATTTTTTCAATTTCATGAACAATGTTCCTTTATTTCTAAAGGCTTTTTCGTAAGCAGGATCAATTACGATACATTTTTCATAGTCTTCGATTGCATCTCTAAAGTTTCCGATTTCTGCTTCGGCTTGTGCACGATTGAAAAAAGCAGGAATAAACATTGTGTCTAGTGCGATTGTTTTATCAAAATCTTCTATAGAACCAGCGTAATTGCGTAACATGTGTTGAGTGTTACCACGATTAAAAAATGCTAATTTATTATTGGTATCTAGGTCAACTGATTTTGTAAAATCTTCTATAGCAGCACGATAATCTCCAATTTCGGATTTTACAATTCCGCGATTCATAAAAAAATCTGATTTGGTGTCATCCAATGCAATTGCTTTTGTATATGCTTCGAGTGCGCCAGTAAAATCTTTTTGATCTAATTTGTCATTTCCAACATTGTAGAAATCCATTGCAGTCTGAGAGAAACTACTTAGACTTAAAAAAGATAGAACAACTACAAGTACAAAATTTTTCATTTCCTCGTTTATCTAATTGATTTTTTGTGAAATACTCACTAAAATTGACCATAAATAAAGGTATAATTTTGCTAATAATCAAATTTTAAAGAGTCTAAAAGTGCTAATACTCTATTTTCCAAAGAAATAAACCATGAGCAGGTACAGACATTTTTGCTTCTCCACGGTCTTTTTTAGCAATAATTGTTTGAACATTCTCAGGAGCAATTTTACCTTCACCAACTTCTAAGAGTGTGCCTACAATTGATCGAACCATATTTCGTAAAAAACGATCAGCTTTTATTTCAAAATAGATTGTATGTTCATTGACGCGTGTCCATCGAGCATGACTTAGTGAACAAATATTTGTAAAAACATCTGTGTGAAGTTTTGAGAATGAGGTAAAGTCTTTTTTTCCTAATAATAACAACCCAGCTTCATTCATTTTTTCTAAATCCAAGTCCTTTGTATAGTAAAGACTTGTTCCATGTACAAATGGATTTTTTTGGTTATGAATAAAATAACGATACGTTCTTTCTTTTGCATTGAAACGTGCGTGGAAATCAGGCTCTTTTTTATGAATGTTATAAATCACAATTGAATCGGGTAAAATTCGATTTAATTTGTAAGTCAACACCTCTTCTTCCCATTTTAAAGGTAAATCTACATGGGCAATGTAGTGTTTTGCATGTACTCCAGTATCAGTTCTACCACAACCAACGATGTCTACTTTTTGAGCATCAAATAATTTAGAAAGTGCTAATTCGATGGTTTCTTGTACACTAATTTGTTTCGGTTGTATTTGCCAACCAAAAAAGTCACGACCATTGTAAGCCAATTCTATTGCATAACGTTGCAATTCCATTAGATAATATTTACTTCACGTTCTAGAGAGATACCAAATTTTTGATACACGTCTTCGATGATTGCGGTTGAAAGCGCATATATTTCATTTCCAGTTGCATTTCCGTAATTTACTAAAACCAACGCTTGGTTTTTATGGACTCCACATGCACCTACTTGTTTCCCTTTCCATCCAGCTGTTTCGATGAGCCATCCAGCAGGTACTTTTACGTTTGTTTCACTAACAGGGTAGGATGGAGCGTTTGGATAAGAAGTCTTGATTTTGTTGTAAATTTCAATTGAAACAACCGGGTTTTTGAAAAAACTACCCGCATTTCCAAGTTCCTTAGGGTTTGGTAATTTACTAGAACGAATCGCGATTACTGCATTGCTAACATCTTTACTAGTAGGAGAAGTTATTCCTTGATTTGCTAATTCACTTTCGATTGCTCCGTAATGTGTACTTAATTTTTTAGTGAGTGATAATCTAAAATACACGTTGGTGATTATGTATTTACCTTTCAAAGCGCGTTTAAATACGCTTTCACGGTACCCAAAAGCACATTCATCCTTTGAAAATGTATGAACTTCTCCAGTTGCAATCTCCAAAGCTTCTAATTTTTCGAAAACATCTTTAATTTCAACACCGTAGGCTCCAATGTTTTGCATTGGACTTGCTCCAACACTTCCAGGAATTAGTGACATATTTTCAATGCCATAATAACCTTGTTCAATAGTATAAAGAACAAAGTCGTGCCATATTTCCCCAGCACCAACTTTTAATACCACAGAAGTTTCATTTTTTTCGACACATGTAATTCCTTTGATTTCATTTTTAAGTACTAAACCTTTAAAATCATGTGTCATTAATAAATTACTTCCACCACCTAAAATCAGTATTTCTTGGGTATTATTTAGGGTGAGTTTTCTAGCTTCACCTTCATTTGAAAACGTTGCAAAATCTGTTGCTAGAGCAGAAACACCAAAGGTTGTGTAATTTTTTAAATCTACGTTTGTAAGTTTTTGTGTCATTACTAATGTATTTCTAGATTAAATGGCATACGCATTTGAATTCCTTGCATGCTTTCTAATTTGATTAATTCAGCATAATATTTTTGAAGACTAGCTGGAATTTTGGAATTTGTAATATTACTTGAATTAGCATTTTTACCCTCTTTAATATCTTCTAATTGATTGAGTATTTCTTCCATTGGTTCTAGTTTTTTTTCTGGCCAATATCTAGGAATTACTTTATCAACTTTAGCTTGTTTTGCCGCATATGCAATAGCGTCATTTAGTCCACCTAATTCATCAACTAATCCAATTTTTTTTGCATCACTTCCTGTCCATACACGACCACGAGCATAGCGATGTACACGTTCAGTTTTCATTTTTCTACCTTCTGATACTTTGCGTAAGAAATCTGTATAGATTTTATCAACTTGATTTTGAATAAGCAGTAATTCTTCGGGTGTCAATTTATGATTTAATGATAGCGAAGAATGTTTATTTGTTGACACTTTATCAAAAGAGATACCTAATTTGTCTTGGAAAAATTTTCCTGTGTAAGGAATAATTCCAAAAACACCAATTGATCCAGTAATAGTTGTTGGTTCTGCAAAAATATAAGAAGCAGCAGTAGAAATATAATAACCTCCAGAAGCAGCAACATCTCCCATAGAGACGACAACTTTTTTGGATTTATTCGCTAACACGACTTCTCTCCAAATAATATCACTTGCAAGTGCACTTCCGCCAGGGCTATTCACGCGAAGAACAATGGTTTTGATGTTTTCATCAAGACGAGCTTCTCTAATATATTTTGCTACATTATCAGAACTTAATTCGTCACCGTCAACCGAAATGCCTCCTTCAGCGAGTATAATTGCCACATTCGGTTTTGATAAATTATTACTAATTTGTTGGTTGTAGAAATGTTTACGTGCATATTTTTCAAAAGGAACTAAATCTAAGTCATCAGCAGATTCAATGTTTACTTTTTTAGTGAGTAAATCTAAAATTTCATCTTCATATTTTGCAGCTTTGAAAAAGTGATAACTTACACCTTCTTCCACTGAGGTAACTAATGCATTGTTTGCAATTTCACTGAGTTTTGCTGTATCTGTTTGAATATCTTTTGAAATTTCACCTCGTACTTCTTTCCAAATATTATTCAGTAATTGGGTTGTTTGTAAACGACTAGAATCAGACATTTTAGAGTGTAAATAAGGTTCGACAGCACTTTTGAAATCATTGCTTCTACCTCTAATAACTTGCATCTCAACTCCTAATAAATCAAGCGTATTTTTGAAAAACATCGGTGTAGTTCCAAGTCCTAAAAACTCGACCATTGTTCCAGGGAAACCATAACTATCTTTAATTGCTGTAGTAAGATATAATTGTTTTTGAGTTACTATTTCGCCGCTGGAATAAGCAATGATAAATTTACCTGATTTTTGAAATTTTGAAAGTCCTCGTCTAATTTCCCTAGCGGTAGATATTCCACAATTGACATTACTCAATTCAAGGTATAATCCTTTAATATTTGGATCCGTTTCTGCTTTTTCCAATCCAAACAAAATATCACTTAGTCCAATTTTTTTATCAATCGAAAACGAAGAAGGGTTGAGTTTAGATGAGCTATTTTCAGCGATTTCTCCTTCTAGAGTCATATGAAGAATTGTTTTGGATGAATTTTCATCGGATTCCTCATCACTTACATTAGCTATGATACCTCCAATGATTCCAAAAAACACTAATAAGTATACTAAAGTTGCAACAATAATAGCAGTAAATGCCGGCCAAAATATTTTCCAAAAAGAAATTCTTTTTTCAGTCATAATCGATAATTTACAACAAATGTACATAACGATTTTGAAAATGTGTAACCCCGAAAAATAAAGTGCGTATCATTTAATAAAACAAAGATTTATGGAACAAGTTTTTATTGGTTTTGGAGCGAATCTTGGAGATAGAATAGCTAACATTAATGAGGCTATACGAATGATTCATGAAGAAATAGGTGAGGTTATTAGTCAATCATCCTTCTATGAATCTGAACCGTGGGGTTATGAATCTTCAGAATTATTTGTAAATGGAGTCATAGAAATCAATACAGATCTAAAACCATTTACGTTGTTAGAAGAATTAAAACTTATAGAAACAAGTTTGGGGAGACAGAAAAAATCAGAGGAATCATATTCCGATAGGTTAATAGATTTAGATATTCTGTTTTTCGGAGATAAATGCATAGACATGAATGAACTAATTATTCCACATCCTCATATTTATACTCGTAGATTTGTACTAGAACCTTTCTCTGAAATAGCTCCTAATTTTCTTGATTTTAGAGTTCATAAATCTTCAATAGAACTTTTAAATGAGTGTCGAGATACTTCCGTATTAAAAAAAATAGTATTTTAGTTTTTTATAACTGAATTATAGTTTTAGAAATTCAGATAATATATTGTATAATAGGTAAATAAAGAATCATAAATTGAGAATGAAAAATCCAAGTATCAAAAGTTTAGCAATGTTTACGATTGCTGGTTCGCTTGTTGCAAGTTGTAGCTTAATTAAAGATGTAAATTATACGGTTACTCCTAGTCCGCTAGAAATGCATGGAGATAGTGTACGTGTTAAAGTGGATGTAACATTTCCTCAAAAAGGATTAAATAAGAAGGCATCTATTGAAATCACCCCGATGTTAGGTAACAATGCGTTGAATTCAGTATTAGTTATGGGAGAGAAGTCAACGGGTAATGGTACTACAATTCTATACAAGCCAGGTGGTGTTGTAACTTATGAGGATGTTATAGCATACAAACCAGACATGGAAAATGCTGAATTAACTGTATCCGGTCGAGTAATGAAAGGTGGAGTTGAAAAAATGATGACTCCAACTAAAAAGATTGCTGACGGAACTATTATTACGCCATTATTGGTGAATAAAGATTTTAAAGTCGCAACAGAGAAAGATAAGCATGTTAACGTTCGTGAGGAGGTTTATACTGCTCAAATTAATTACTTAAAAGGAAAATCTGATTTACAGGCAGGAGAGTTAGATAAAGAGTCATTAAAATCATTTGAAAAATGGTTAGTAGATGCTCAAAACAATCCGAAAATTAAAATCAAGTCGATTCAAGTTGTTGGTTATGCTTCACCAGAAGGAGAAGAGAATAAAAACAACACTTTATCTACAGATCGTGCAAATACTGGTAAAACTACTTCAGTATTATTAGCTAAAAATGCTAAAAATGAAGCAGCTACAAAAGAAATATACACTTTATTAGGACGTGGTGAAGATTATGAAGGATTTAAGGTTGAGTTAGAAAAATCTGCAATGGATCAAGACGAAAAACAACTTGTTATTCGTGTATTAGAGATGTATAAAGATCCTATTCAGCGTGAAACTGAAATGCGTAATATGGCTAAAACATTCACTTATTTAGATAATACGATTTTCCCTAAATTACGACGTGCTGAAATCAAAGTTACGTATGAAACTACAGGACATTCAGATGAGTTGTATTTAATTATTGCAAAAACAAATCCTGAAAAATTAGGAGTTGAAGAATTGCTTTATGCTGCATCTCTACAAAAAGATTTAACTGAAAAAGCTTTAATTTATGCTGCTTGTGAGAAATTGTTTCCTACTGATTTCAGAGCTTTTAATAACGAAGGGGTTTTATTATTTACTCAAGGTAAATTAGCTGAAGCGGAATCGAAATTTGAAAAAGCAATTTCTTTAAAGGATAATGGTATTTCTAAAAATAATTTAGCCGCTGTTGCTGGTGCTAAAGGTGATTTCAAAAAAGCTAAGCAATTATTAGAAAAATCTAGTGGTGCTGGTGCTGAAGGAAATTATAATAATGGGATCATTAATATAGTATTAGGTAAATATTCAAATGCGATTTCAAATTTCGGAGAGAACAAAACATTTAATAAGGCTTTAGCGCAAGTTTTAAATAAAGATTTTGAAGCAGCGATTGTTACTATTAATGCTTCGTCAGATGCAAATACTGCTCAAGGTTTATATTTGAAAGCAATTGCATTTGCACATCAAGATAAAGTGGATGAGTGTGTTAAAGCATTACAAGCATCAATTTTAAAAGATGCATCGTTCAAAACTAAAATGTTAAAAGATAGAGAGTTCTTGAAATTTGCAGCAAATGAAAATTTTGTAGCTATTGCAAAATAATTTTTATGATATTTTATTACAAAAGGCTGATTCAAGTGAATCAGCCTTTTTTGTTATTCACAATCTCTTCCTGAGAGTTGATGTTGGATATGTTTCTTTTCTAGGTTTTCCATTTCTTTTAAAAATATTTTGGAAGGCTTATTGTTTAACAATACTGATAAATCAGGTTGACCAGCATCTACCCAAGCTGTATACCATATACTTGCAGTCATTCTTATGGATGAAGTTAATCTTCGTTCTACCATGTTATTTAAACGTCGGTGATATTCTTGAGAAAACTCACGTGAATATACACGTACAGTAGTCGTTCCACGTTGTTCAAAACTGTATTTTGGGAATACATTTTCTGTAGTTATTTCAGCTTCAAAGTTAAATACTGAATCAAGAGCAAGATGGGATTCTTTTAGTACTTTCCAAATCTCAATTTGTACATTTGTGATGTAGCTGGCTTTACCCACAAAATAGTTGTATTTTTCAGCATATAATTCTACTAATCTACTTTCCCAAAGTCCGTGTATCCCCTTTTGATTTGTAAATTGACCATTATAATTATGTGTTGTATGAAGTGGGACGTGAGCATCACCGATATAATGACCTATATCTGAAGAATATTTTAAGATTTTGTCTACATTTTTTTCTTCAAATGCTTTTTGTAAGTTAATTTTTGTGAGGTAAATGTGCCAAGGAACGATACCATGTTTACGTAAACTATCTTCTGAAAATTTGACAATTGCTTTATTCCAAGAGTGAGGAATACTGTCGAAAGGTGAATCATAATGATCTAGATCGATGAAATGACAAGGCGCTTCAGTTGCGACTATGTAACGTCGTTTGTCTGGATCTACTGCGTGTTCTGTAATATAATTTATATGTTCCTTGTAAAAAGGAAATAAGGTTGGGGGTAGAGAAAAAACAGCTTGGTGATTTATTTTTTTATGACCATAAAATCCCCAAGGTAGTCGATTACTTATAAAACCAAATGAAGTAAATATCACAAATGGAATGAAATATGACTTACAGTTTGACCAATTTACCATCTTTTAATATTGGAATCACCGATGTTTGATTCGGAGTTAAACAATAATGAACATCTTTATTTAAATTTAATTTTTTAAGTCTTCTGCGGTGTGAACTAGATTTAATAAATCCAAGATGATTCTTTTTAGCTGATTGGAATAAATATTTAGCTGCAATTGAAGAATCTTCTGTGGAGTAGTAATGTCCAGTGTTAACAAGTTGATCTACGATTGCTCCCGCACAGATAGTATCTTCTAGGTTAAAATTATCTTGCCAACCAGAGCATAAACACACAACATCTTTAGGTTGTTTTTCTATCCATTTACAAAGGGCATCTAAATTTAAGAAAGAGGCAACTAATACAGTTTCAGCTTCTTTTGCAACATCGAGTGATTTTGTTCCATTAGTTGTTGTAAGGACTACATCTTTACCTTTGAAATCTGGATTCATATAACTAAATGGAGAATTTCCGAAATCAAATCCTTCTACAATTTGTCCTTTTCTTTCTGCACCTGCAAGATATCCTTTCTTTTTATATTCCCAAGCTTCTTCTATTGTAGGGACTGGAATAATAGAATTGACTCCATTTTCAAATGCTGCACAAATAGCCGAAGTTGCTCTTAAAACATCGATTACTACAACTATGTCAAAATCATTTTTAAAGTATTCATATCCTCCAGGTGTGAAACACACCTCGATACGCTTTCTAGTTTCGATGCTCATTATTTAATATCTTTTTTTCTGCGATAAAAGTTCCAAATGGAATAATTGAAGCCAGGTATAAATATATTTGTGTTTTGATAGACCAAGCTTGCTTTCTAGAATTAATTAAGACCAAAATAATATACATAATAAATAATATACCATGAGTCATACCTACTATTTTATTAGGTAAATGAAAGTTGTACATTTTTTTAAGGGGCATCGTAATTCCGAAAAGTAAGTAACTAATTCCTTCAAGAATTGCAATAATTTTCAAGAATTTTAAGATATTATTCATACTAAAATATTAATGTTACAAATCCATGTTCAATGTATTCCTTATTATCACCATCTAAATATCTTATTACATACATATAGTTGCCATTTGGAGACATTTCGTTGCCAAACATTCCATCCCAACCAATTTTATAATCAGTACTTCTAAAAACAGGTTGTCCCCATCGATTCATTATTGTTAAACTATATTCTTTTGGTTCAAACATTGAAATAACAGGGTAAAAAACAGGATTTTTACCATGTGGTGTAAAAGCATTAGGTACAAAAATTAATGGTTCAAATGTTGTACAAATAACATTTGAATTAGCTATAGATGGTTGTTTGTATATATTTTCCGATTCTATTGCTGTTATATAATAACAAACTTGACCATTAAAATCTTTTATAAACATTAAGTTGTCAGTATAAGATAACTGTGAGTTAGGTAACGTAGCAATTGGATTAGGGTCAAATACACTATTTAATTTTCGAAAGATTGTATAATTTAAAATACTTCCATTAAAGCCAATGTATGGAGTCCATGAAAATGTATTTTCCAAGGATGAACTATCACTTTGTTTATTATCCATTTTTAATAACATGGTTGTAACTTCATTTCCATAAGAAGTCTTATTGCCACAACTATCGATAATACGAGTTCTATATGTGTAATTTTCATAATCAGTTTCCACTATTGAATCTTTGAATTGAAGTATCGATGAGGAAACTTCTTTTGTTTGAATTTCTTGAAATATTCCTGATTTATTCTTTTTCTCTAATATAATTTTTGATACCCCCCCTACATTATCTATAAGATGATTAAGATAAATTTGCTTACTATTTATCGTAGCAACTTTCGTGTAGTTAAATGTTGGTATACTTGGAGCTTTAGTGTAAAAGGTGATTGGATTAGAGAATGATTTAACACTATCTTTGCTTATCGCTTCTATGATAAATGAATAATTTTTGAATCCTAGTAAAGTGTCATTATAATATTGATTTAAAGTTGAGTCGCGTAATTTCCAAAATCCATTTTCTATTTTAAAGTATATTTTATATTTGATGATATCACTCCATCCTTTATATTTTGTCCAATTTAAATTAGTTACTCGATGGCATAAATCATAGGTATGTATTAAATTGAAACCTGTGTGTGGGTCAGAATTTCCGGATAATTGATTGTTTGGTGGACTCGAAGATAAACAAGAATCGTAGGCTGAAATACTAAAAGTTATAGCAGAATTATAAGGTGCGTTTAAAAGATTGTAGGAAAGTGGTTCTATATTTTTTTTAGTTTCAACACTATCCAAAAAAGATAATGGAGAGTTATCATATGCAATTTTTAATAAATAACCTTTAACATCTCTTGCTGGATTTTTATACCAGCTTACAATAACCCCTTTTTGGAGCGTATCATAAGAAATAGATTTTATGATTGGTATAGTAGGAGTAATTACGTCTTTAAAATTATCACCTAATTTATTTGAGAAGGATGTACACCCTTGTTGATGTATTGTGATTCGATAATTTAAAAATGAAGAACAAACATCAATTGTATCAACATATGCTATAATATTTGCTTTAATTGAATCTCTTTCACTCCAACCATAAGATGGGTGCTCACGTTCTACATGTAAATAATCTTTAGATGTAAGCGAGGGTAATGTCCATGTTAAACCAGCTCTTCCATCTGATAAATTACTTAGCTTTAAATCTATTGCCTTTACAGTATCACCATAATTAATTACTTCAATCCCATTACAAAGTGAAACTATTCCTATATAAAATTCACTAGATGCAAAAATACTATTTATGGTTGTGGTGTTTTGATTCGTAAAGGTAGGGATAGAAACTAAAGCTCCGTTAGTACCTACACGATATACTTCGTAACGAACAAAAACACTGTTAGGGTCATTTGGAATAGTCCATGATAATGTAACATCTCCATTTAATTCCATTTTAGTACAAGTGGATGCTGGGGCAGGCAAAGCACAACCACGTTTATGAGAATTTCCTTGAGCAATTACTTGAATTGTCAATAAAGTTAATATAGCTATGAATATTTTTTTCAACACCTATTTTGACTATGTATTTAGTTACTTGAACCTGCCGTAATTATTGTAAGGTTATCCCAAGATAAATATTTATTAGCAACATTTATTAAATCCTTTGAAGTAATAATGTTCACTCTTCTAATTAATGAATCATAAAATTCAAATCCTTTACCTTGTAATTGTACCGCCATAAATAAATCCATCATTGCATTTGGACCGTCTGCATGTTTTAACAATTGACCTAATACATAGTTTTTTACTAGATTTAATTCATCTTCGCTAACTAATTCATTTTGTAAACGTTCGATTTCTACTTTTATTTCATGTAAGGTAGATGAAACAAATTCTTTTCCTACTTCAGTTGCTATAATAAAATATCCTGTCAGATTTGCTTCTGAAAGTCCACTTCCTATTCCATAAGTATACCCTTTGTCTTCGCGAATGTTTGACATCAAACGACTCCCAAAATAATCACCTAAAATGGTTTGAAGAATTTGAAAATCGATAAAGTCTGAATGGCTTTTATTGAATAGAGGCATTCCTATTCTTATAGCAGTTTGTAATGCATCTGCTTTTTCAATATGAAAAGTTCCTTTGTTGTTTATAAATTGTTTTTCGTATTCTGGTTTTGCTTGAATCGCAAACGGGATTAATTTTTCATGAAAATGATTCACAAAGCTTTGTTCCATATTTCCCACTAGAACAACCTTCAATAAACCATTCAGATAGTACTCTTTATGAAAATTTTTTAACCCAGCAATTGTGATTGCATCATAATCTTTTAATTCAATCTGACGAGCATAATTGGGTGAGTTAGCAAAAAGCTGTTTTTGAAATTCTCGTCTTGCGAGAATACTCACTTTCTCGCTTGAAATTAAAAATTGTTGTTTTTTTTCACGGATATTATCTGAGACTTCTTGTTCGTTAAAAGTTACATTATGAATAGCGTCTAATACTATATCGATTGCAGCTTCTGCATTTTTTCTTAAACAATAAAGAGATACTATAGCGACCTCTTGTCCTAATTCTTGATCTATAAAAGCACCTAAAGAATCTAATTCTTCATTAATCTGAATACTTGTTTTTGTTTTAGTACCTGAAAATAATAAGTTATTTACACTTCCTGCAATTTTTTCTAAACTTCGAATAGAACCTGCATTAAAATGTAGTTCTATACGCATAGTTTCGTCAAGAACCTCTTTCATCCAATACAGTTTTGAAAACTCATTAATTGGAATAATTGTTGGTTCTACGAAATTAATTTTGGTAATTGGGGAAAGTGTTGGTTGTAATGTTCTATCTAACATTTTAAATTGCTTTAACTTTTAATAATGTACAATTGCTTTCTTGAAGAATATCATTAGCAACAGCCTGTATGTGTTCTGCTTGAATGTTCTCATATAACAAAGCTTCTTCGTTAATTCCGTTAGCATCTCCTAACAATTCAAAATAACATAGATTCATCGTTCTATTAAGCAAACCTTGTTCCTGAAATTCTTTTGCAGTACGAATTTTATTTTTTAAACGATGTAGTTCATTATCAGACAACTGCTTTTTTTTGATTTCTGTTAATACTTTCCAAATTGATTGTTCAACTTCATCAAATGTTTTACCTTCTGATAATTTACCTTCTATTACAAGTAAACCATTGTCTAGTGATCCAGAGATATAAGCATTGATTTCAGTCACTAATTTTTGTTCTTTTTGTACTTGTGTATATAAACGCGATGATTTGTCCCTACCAAGTGCGTCAGATAAAACATCAACAATATAATATTCTAAAGATTTACGTTCTGGCATTTTAAAAGCAAAGTAAAATGCATCTGATGGCACATTTCGTTCTATCGTTTTTTCTTTTTTAATAGTTTGTTTAGGTTCTTGAGGTAATAAACGTGCTGGTTTAATACCACTTGGGATGTCACCAAACCATTTTTCTATTAACTTTTTTATGAAGTCTAATTCAAAATTACCTGCGATACAAAGAATTGCGTTACTAGGACAATAATGTTTTTTGAAGAAACTTTTGACATCATCCATAGTCGCGTCTTCAATGTGTCTTAATTCTTTACCAATTGTTGCCCATTTGTAAGGGTGTACTTCGTACGCTAAAGGTCTTAGTTCTAGCCAAACATCTCCATATGGTTGATTGAGATAGCGTTGTTTGAACTCTTCCATTACAACACTTCTTTGTGTTTCTAAGCTTTTGTCTGTAAAAGCTAAGGATAACATTCTGTCAGATTCGAGCCATAATGCTGTTTCTAAATTTTGTGCAGGAATGATGTCATAGTAGTTCGTAATATCATTCGATGTAAATGCATTGCTTTCTCCACCTGCATTTTGTAATGGAGCATCAAAATCTGGAATATTAATTGAACCTCCAAACATTAAATGTTCAAACAAATGGGCAAATCCAGTTTTGTTTTCGTCTTCATCGCGAGCACCTACATCGTAAAGTGTGTTTACAACAGCAAGTGGAGTAGTTACATCTTTATGAAATAGCACGCGAAGTCCATTAGGTAAAGTAAATCGTTCGAATTGTATCATTAAAATTGAAATTTAGAAGATTGTTGTTCTTTTAGTGTATGGTGAAATTCTGTAATAATTTCTATTAGTATCTCATTTGCAGGTTTTATTTCATGAATTAGGCTTGCGATTTGTCCTATTTCTAATTCTCCTTCATGAAGATCTCCTTCAAACATTCCTTTTTTAGCTCTTCCTCGACCTAAAATTTCTTCGAGTTCCTGAGATGAAGCGTCATTTTGATAGGCATTTTCAAGTTTTTTAAAGAATGCATTTTTAAGAAGTCGAACAGGTGTCAATTCTTTTAATGTGAGCAAGGTATCACCTTCTTGTGCTTGTACTATTGCTTCTTTGAAAGATTGGTGTGCACTTGATTCAGAAGAAGTAACGAAACGGCTACCTATTTGTACACCATCAGCACCAAGGTTCATAGCAGCTAACATTGTTCTACCTGTTCCAATACCACCAGCAGCAATTAATGGGATTGATATTTGTTTAGCTACATTTGGAATTAAACATAAAGTTGTAGTTTCATCACGACCATTATGTCCACCTGCTTCAAATCCTTCAGCTACTATTGCATCTACACCAGCTTCTTGTGCTTTTAAAGCAAACTTTACACTTGACACAACATGAATGACTTTACATCCATTGTCTTGTAATTTTTTTGTCCAAATTTTCGGATTACCTGCAGAAGTAATTACAACAGGAATTTTATGTTTAATAATAGTGTCTATGTGTTTTTCAATGTCGGGATATAACATTGGTAAATTTACTCCAAATGGTTTGTTAGTAGCTGATTTACATTTTAGTATTTGTTGGTTTAAAACGTCTGGGTACATAGAACCAGCACCTAAGATGCCTAAACCACCTGCATTACTTACAGCGGTAGCTAATTCCCATCCAGAACACCATATCATACCTGCTTGAATGATAGGGTATTGTATTTTTAATAAATTGCAAATTTTATTTGTCATTCTATTGTTTTTTGAACGAACTACGAAAATACAAAAGAGAATGTAAACGTATTTAACTTATTCAATAAGTTTTGGGGATGCACATTGTGTATAACGTCTTTTCTTGTACATTTGAATCTTAAAAATTCAACTATGAAGATTAAGTCTTGGATTAGTGCATTTCGTTTACGAACGCTTCCACTTTCATTATCAGGGATTATTTTAGGGTCTTTTATTGCAAGAGAACATGGGTTTTGGAGTGGTTCTATATTTGTTTTTGCATTATTAACAACGTTATTTTTTCAAATTTTATCCAATCTTGCAAATGATTTAGGAGATTCACAAAAAGGTACTGATAACGAATATCGTGTAGGGCCAATGAGAGCAGTTCAGTCAGGTGAAATTTCTCAACAACAAATGAAGATAGCAGTTTTTGTTTTTAGTTTACTTTCACTTTTATCTGCTATTTATCTTATAAAAATAAGTGCGAATGGCATGAATCAGGAAATGATTTTGATTTATGGAGTTTTAGCAATTTTATCCATTTTAGCTGCCGTAACTTATACTGTTGGTAAGCGAGCGTATGGTTATAGTGGCTTTGGAGATGTTTTTGTTTTTATTTTCTTTGGTTTAGTAAGTGTTCTTGGAAGTTATACTTTATATACAAAACAATTTAACTGGGAAGTTATTTTTCCTGCAATAACAGTAGGAATGTTGAGTACAGCTGTACTTAATTTAAATAATATGCGTGATCGTATAAATGACTCTAATGCGGGCAAAATTACAATTGTAGTAAAATTAGGCAAAGAAAAAGCAAAGAAATACCATATGTTTTTGATCTTTTCATCAATTGCTTCAATCATCTTTTTTGTAAGTCACTTTGGACTACTTCAATATGTATTTTTACTTCCTGTAGGTTTGTTAAGTGCTCATCTTCGAAAAGTCTTATCTATTCAAAACGAAAAAGATTTTGATCCAGAACTTAAAAAAGTAGCTTTAATTACTTTTGGGATATCTATTCTGTATGCAATAATTTCAATTTGCTAATTGCAAAAAAAACATGACTTACAAAGCATCTTTTGAAAAACAAACTTTTATCTTCAAAAACCCAAGTGGAACCTCCCGTGGGATTTTAACAGAAAAACATGCTTGGTTTATAACATTATCATCAAAAAATCACTCTGCTGAACCCACTCGTTACTCGTCATTCGTCGCTCATTCTTCATCACTCGGAGAATGTTCCGTTATTCCAGGACTTTCTCCTGATTTTACAGATTTCATTTCTTATGAGAATAAATTAAACGAGGTATGTCAGAATATTAATTATTATGTTGATCATCTATATGAATTAGCATTGTACCCTTCTATTTTATTTGGAATTGAAACAGCATTGTTGGGTTTGAAAAGTATGAACCAAGGAATTTTATTTGAGACTCCATTTAGTAGAGGAGAGGTAGGTATTCCAATTAATGGTTTGATTTGGATGGGCTCTAAAGAATTTATGTTGCAGCAGATTGAAGAAAAATTAAATGCTGGGTTTTCTTGTTTAAAAATGAAAATTGGAGCGATTGATTTTGCTTCAGAATTAGAAATACTTGCTTCAATCCGTAAAAAATATAGCAAAAAAGATATTGAACTTCGGGTGGATGCGAATGGGGCATTTACATCTAAAGAAGTTTTAGGGAAATTGCAAAAACTATCTAATTTTGATTTACATTCCATTGAACAGCCAATTAAAACAGGGCAGTGGGAAGAAATGGCAAATTTATGTGCTAAAACTCCCTTACCAATTGCACTTGATGAGGAATTAATTAGTGTCGTTGGGGAAAATAACAAAGCAACATTGTTGGAAATAATCAAACCGCAATATATAATTTTAAAGCCTAGTCTACATGGAGGTTTGACAGGATCTTCGGAATGGATTCAACTTGCAAACCAACGTAATATTCCTTGGTGGATTACATCTGCTTTAGAATCAAATATTGGTTTGAATTGCATCGCTCAATATGCTTCAACATTTAATAATTCGCTTCCTCAAGGTCTAGGAACAGGTGGATTATACTTAAATAATACTCCTACAAGTTTGTCAATTCATAAAGGTTTTATTTGGAATTGTTTTACATAAGAAATATTCAAATTTTTCTAACTTTTTTTGGTAAATTTGGCAACCTTGGACTATTTGTTTAGTCTAAATAATATATAAAAAGTTTTATTTCTATGAAAAATATAAAAATTTACCTTATTTTAATAATGTCAATTTTGGTAAGATTCGCTTCAGTTGCTCAGTGTGCTTGTACTGATGTTACCGTAGCGTCAAATCCTTGTCCTCCTGTAGCAACATTATATACAGATGTAAATGCAGCTTCTAGTGCACCTCAGGTAAAGACTACTTTTACTGCTGTGCCATTTGCCGTTTCCGGAACTTCTTACGTTTTTTGTACAAAATATACAATTCCTGCTGGAGTTACTAAAATAGGAGTTTTAAATTATATGGGTACTCCAAATGTGGGTACTTTTAATCGAGGTAATTGGCAGGCTTTTGATGTTTCTGGTTGTTCTTCTCCAATAGCTGGAACTACAGCAACATCTCCTTCAGGAGGAGCTGCAGAATTTACCGTAACTCCAGGCTCAACGTATAAATTTTGTGTAACTATAGATATATCATCAAATTTTACAAATGGTACAATTACTAGTTCAGAATTTTACATGTATAACGCCACCACAACATCCACTTGTCCTGCTTCTGTAGGTACTATATCTGTGACTGGAGGTACAAGCGTAAGTACTACAGAATATAATTTAACTACAAATGGGGCTACTATATCTATTTCAAGTTCTGGCTCAGTTTTACCATCTCCAAGTACCGTAACTGCAGGAAGCACTTCTACCTATGGGTATTTTATTTTTACACAAATGCCGACTTTGCCTTTTGCAGATGTTACCCCTGCTGGGATAACTTCTTTACCTGGATTTAAAGGTGTAGTGTCAGGTACTTCTATTTCTGATGATAATAATTCAGGTGTATCGAAATCTGTTGCAGGTGCTACAACTTTATATTTTATCCCAGCTGTATTTGATAAAAAAACTGGTGGTCTAACATTGGATGATGATGCAGATGGCTGTTATGCTGTTGGTACTCCTATTAAAGTAAATTATAGTGTTACTCCACCACCTTCTACTTGTTCATCTTGTGCAGCGGCAACTTGTCCTGCTTCTTCGGTGACTGCAACTTCTGTAACAACAGCAAGAACAAATCTTACTACTCAATTAACAACAGATGGTGATCAATATAATACCTTAACTGTAAATGCAGGTGGTAGTACAACTATATGTGTTCCTGTTACAGTTACTGCAGGTTCAACAATCTTAGGATTTAAACAAAGAGCTTTTGGAACACCAAATGCATGTACTAGTCCAACTGAAGAAGTAATTACTTATAAATTGACAACTTCAAGCTGTGGAGCAACAATAGCTCCAAATAGAACAAATGCTTCTAATGTTTCTAGTGGATTTAATCCAGAATGGGATAATCTAACACCAGGAAATTATGTTTTATGTTATACGGTTTCAGTTTCTGCAAGCGCCCTATGTTCCAGTTATGAATTAGATGGAATTGGTTATTATAATGTAGGCCCTACTCCACCACCGACACCTCCATGTCCTACAGAAAAAACATATATTTCATTAGATTGGAAACAAACAAATCCTTTTATTTCATGGAATGCAAAAACCTATAATTGCTCATCTCCTTCTGAAACAGTTTATAAAAATGTTGATATAAATACAATTGCAACTGGTGGTCAAATTCAACCCTTCCCAGGTTTCAAAATGGATATGGCGATGAATACTAACTCAGACACTAAATCTTCAATGCTAGTTTCTGTTAATGGTGTGCCTTATTCTTATTATGGACCGACTGGTACTGCACCAGCTGGTGTGTTAGATTGGGGTCCAATGGCAACTGCTGGACAACAAGTAATGGAACCTTATATTTTGAAAGGAAGTACAGTTACGTTGTCAATTTGTGATACTCGAGCAACTAATCAGAGTTTTGCTTATACTATCTGGGATTATGCAACTGGAAATACATTAACAACAGGTACTGCAACTCCAAAATCTGGAGCATGTACCACCGTGACTTTCACACTTACCGCACCTACAATGACATGGAAAATAGATGGTATGTCAACAGGTGTAACTGATAATAACAATGGTTCTTGTTCATTTGATCCTAAAGCTTTGGCTGCTGGTAATCATACATTACAGTATACATTCAACAATGGAGCTGGGTGTACGGTTACAGGAAATTTAGAACCTTTCACAACTTCTGGTGGTCCTACCATTACACCTGCAACACCTTTATCTGTTTGTGCAGGTACAACATCAACAACATTTACTTATACCTCAACTGGTACTCCAACTACCTATAGTATTGATTGGGATGCAGCAGCTAATACAGCAGGTTTTAGTGATGTAGTTGATGCTGTTCTAACTGCTTCCCCGCAATCAATTACTTTACCTGTAGGTGCTGCTGCGGCAACATACACTGGAAGTTTAACTGTTAAAAATGCTTCTGGATGTACGAGTGTTGCACAAAATATTTCAGTAACTCTTACTTCGGGTCCTGTAATTTCTGGAAAAACTTCAGTATGTTTGGGTGAAACTCTACAATTAAGTGGTACTGCACCTAAAAATGCAACAACACCTTGGGTTTCTGCTTCACCCGCTGTAGCTACTATCAATAACACTGGTTTAGTGAGTTCTCTTACAGTTGGTAATACTGTAATCACATATAAAGATCTTAATGGATGTACAGCTACTAAAACAATAACAGTAACAGGAAACCCTACTTTAACAGCAACACCTACTTCAATACTTGTATCTGCTAATTCTGCGATTTCGGTTTCAGGTGGATCAGGTACGGGTGCTACTAGTCCAAATGATTGGGTTTCTAGTTCGACAGCAACAGCAACAATAGTGGGAGCTGGACAATCAGCAACAGTTACGGGTGTTGCTCCTGGAAATACAAATATTATTTATACGGACAATAATGGTTGTGATGACACGGTACAAGTTACCGTTACAATTCCTGGCTGTATTACAATTAATAATCCTTCATCAACTCAAATATTATGTCAAGGTGCAGATCCAGCAGCTTTTACAGTTTCAACAACTGAAATAGCAGTGAAAGGCATAAATTATGTTGTTTATCCAGCTATTACTAAACCTGCAAATGCTTCAGGAGTTTATAGTGGCGTTGGGATTTCAGGGGTTTCTTTGTCTAAAGTAACACCTATAGCAGGTGTAGCAAAATTAGATTTACCAGCTTTGGGATCTGCAGGGTCATTACCAGTAGTAACTGCAGGTGATTATTATATTTACGCAATATTAGATCCCGTGCCAAGTGATGTAAATTGTAGACCATTTGCAGAAATAAAAGTTACCATAAAAGACAGTGTAATTCCAGTTCTAAGTGTGGCTCCAATTGCAGGAGATTCAACTGTCTTTAGTTGGAACAATAATTCATCCACTTCAAAATGGGGACTTGAAGGTGCATTAACACCTACGAATGCTCTGCCTACTACATGGTTGAACTTAGGATCGATTCCAAATGCAGCTGGAGGAGCTATAAATAAACATACAACTCCAGGAATTCCTTTAGGTCAAACTGCTCATTTAAAAATTACACCACAAGATAATGTTGGTGCTCAATTAGCATGTTCTAATTCTGCTTCTGCTTCTATTACTAATCCAAATTGTACTAAACCTATCCCAAGTCCTTTGACTGCTCCAAGTGCAGTTTGTGAAGGAAGTGCAATTTCTATTGTAGGTGGATTAGATCCATTAGCTAATTTTCAATGGAAAATTTCTAATGATGGAATAATTTGGTCAAACGTTACTGGACCTGATTATGATGTTACTACAGTACCTTCAACAATATCTATTGCTACATCTAAGTTTTCAATGAATAATAAAATGGTAAAATTAATTTTAACCGATAAATTAACTGGTGCGTGTAAAGATTCAACTGCACCAGTAAAATTATTGGTGAATGAATTACCAAATGCTTCTTTATCGATTAATCCAGATCCTGCACTTTTATGTGTTGGAGCAAACCAATTAATCACTGTAACTTTTCTAGGAAATAAGGGTGTTGCACCTTATGTTTTCGATTATACCTTAGATGGTATATCTAATACAGATTCTTCATTGGTTGGCTCAAGTGTTCTCGCATACGATTTTAACACAGATAACGTAATAAATGATTCAACTTTTATTTTAACAAAAGTAACTGATAAGAATGGATGTTTCAGAAATATTACCATTAATAATACTGTTAAAATGCAAGTGATTCCTGCTCCAAAACCTGAATTTACTGCAGATCAAACAGTCGGATGTTATCCTTTCACTGTTATTTTTACAGATAAATCAACTACTTTGAATACTAATGTTGAATGGGATTTTGGAGATGGAAGTCAAGTGGTAAAAGACTTAGGTTTTACAAAATATACATTTAATAAAGCGGGGGATTTTACAATTTCATTTAAATCAAGTTTGAATGGTTGCTCAACAACAAATGTAAAAACTGCATATATTCATGTAAAAGATAGACCGATTGCTAAATTCTTGCCAAAACAAACACATGTAAGTATGAACGACCCTGTGATTCATTTTGTTAATAATTCGTCTAATAATGCATTAACTTATAAATGGATTTTTGATGATGGTAGCCCAGTATCTAATTTAGTTAATCCTGTACATACATTTATAGGTCAGGGAAATAATGATTTACCTGAATCTAAAAATTATAGAGTAACGCTATATGCTTATGTTAATCAGGATTGTTGGGATTCTACTAGTACAATGATTACGATTGATGATGAACAAATCTATTATGTACCAAACACTTTTACTCCAAACGGTGACGAAAAAAACAATACTTTTCAACCTATATTTACAAGTGGATTTGATGCTCAAAATTTCCATTTTGCTATATATGATAGATGGGGTGAGTTAATTTTTGAATCAAATAATCCAGCAATAGGTTGGGATGGAACATATGGAAATAAAATGCTAATGAATGGAACATATACTTGGAAGTTACAATTTAAAGAAAAAAAGACCGAGAAAGAACATTATCTAACAGGTCATGTCAATTTAATAAAATAATAACTAAAAGGCTGTTTCATTGAAACAGCCTTTTTAACTTTATGATATGTCAAACTTAATAAAACCATTTCAAATATTAAATGCATCTGCTGGTAGCGGTAAAACGTATAGCCTTGTTCAAAAGTATTTAAAATTGATTTTATCAAATTCGGAGGATAAAAGTTTTAGTTCGGTGATGGCAATGACATTTACGAATAAAGCTGCCTTTGAAATGAAACAAAGGATACTGGATGCATTGGATGAAATATCATCAGTAGAAAAAATAACAGGAAAAAGAAGGGAGAAAGGATTACAAAAAATCAATCAATTAGCTGTTGAGTTAAATATTTCAGAAGCTGAGATTATTACTAGAGCTAATTATACCCTAAAACAAATTTTACATCAATTTGAAGATTTTCATGTAATGACAATCGATAAGTTTAATCTGCGATTAATTCGTTCGTTTTCAAAAGAATTGGATCTTCCAATAGATTCAAAAATTGTTTTAAATGAAGATGAGGTGTTGAGTGAAATTATTGAGAAATTATTGGATAGTATTGATGAAACTGAAAATAATATTTCTTTGTTGGTAATCAATTATTCTAAAGAAAAATTAGACGATGAAGAAACTTGGAATTTTCAATCACAACTAAAAGAATTTGCTTCTATTTTAACAAATGAAAAATATTTTAAACAAATAGAATTATTAATTAACCATGATTATTCAAGAAATGCTTTTGTAACTCTTAAATCGTCAATTAATACTATCGAAGAAGATATAACTTTCAAAGCAAAGGAATTATATAAGTTATTCCTTGAAGTTAATGAGAAAGATTTACCAGGAGGTTCAACTTCAGGGAATGCATTTAGAAAATTAATTTCAGATAAACTGTTTTCAGGTGATGGTTTTGAAAATGGTTTCTTTTCTGAAGCTATGTTGAAGAAAATAGAAGAAGGTACAGCCAAAAATTTGTTTCCTGAAGGTTTAAAGCAAAATAGTTTAAGATTCAACCATTTTTTCAGAACAAATGCAACAAAATACTTTTTAATGAAGGCTGCCTATAAGAATTTTTACAATATGGCACTTTTACAATCTATTTCTAAAGAATTGGAAGGTGTTCGAGAAACAGATAAAATTCTTAGAATTTCAGAATTTAATAAACTTATTTCAGATCTTATTCGGGATGAAAATGCACCTTATATATACGAACGAATTGGAAATAGATTTAAACATTTTTTATTAGATGAATTTCAAGATACTTCTAGATTACAATGGCAAAATATTGTTCCCCTGCTACATGAGTCTATATCACAAAAAAATGAAAATTTAATAGTTGGTGATGCAAAGCAATCAATTTATAGATTTAAAAATGGGTTAGCAGAACAATTTGTTGCTTTACCATCTTTATATAATCCAGAAAAAGATCTAAAAACAGAAAGATTATCTTTTTATTTCCAAGATTTAGGTGAAAAAAAAGCTTTAACAAGTAATTATCGTTCAGGTCAATTAATAGTTAAATTTAACAACTTGTTTTTTGATAAAATTCAAACTTTCATATCTGATAAACATAAGGAATTTTATGCGGATGTTTTTCAGGAACCTAAAGGTCATGAGGGTGGTTATGTGGAAATAATTTCTAAAGAAAATCCTGAATATGTTAGAGAAGAAGTTCTTAATCAACTTTTAAGTTGGGTGGATCAAATAGTAAATGATGGGTACGAATGTGGTGATATTTGTATACTTGGTAATACCAAAAAAGAATGTAATGAGTGGGCAATTGAATTATCAAAAAAATATAAAGTAGTTTCCGATGATAGTTTATTAGTTAATTCTGATCAATTTGTAAAGCTTACTATTTCATTTATGAAGTGGAGAATTAATCCGAATGGAGAATTAGAAGCAAAACGATTTTGTGAGCTATATAATTCATGTTTTTTGGAAAATGATGTTGAAATTCAAGATAAATATTGGAAAACTTATCAAAATAAATTTGATAAAAAAGTAACTTATTTTGATATTAAACATTTTATTATTGATGTATTTGGATCAGAAGAAAATTTTTTATTTAAGTATGATAGTTTGTATATGCTTATACAAGGTTTTTTTAAGCTTTTGAACATAAATGAATTGAATAATACATATTTACACCATTTGTCAGATATGTTACATAGTTTCGACAATGTATTTGGACCAAACCTTGAATTATTTATCCAGGAATATGATAAAAATGGAAAAAAAAGTGCTATTCAAATACCTGAAAATAGAGAAGCTATTAAAATTATGACAGGTCATAAATCAAAAGGGTTAGAGTTTCCGATTGTAATTCTACCTAATCTTGATTTCAATCTTGATTCTAAAAAAGCAAGGTATTTAATTGAAGATAATGGTTATTTTTTATATACTGGTTTATCAGCAAAAAGTCCAATTAAAAGTATTTCGAATTTCACTTCACTTGAAAAGAGTCAAAATTTTATTGATAAATTGAATCTATGTTATGTTATGATGACTAGACCTGTAGATCGCTTGTATATTGGGAATTATTTTCATAAAAATAATTTTGGTGAAACGTTTAATAACACAATTCTAAATATTGATTCTTCTATTTGGTCTTCTAATTCTTGTCAATATGACGGAAAATTTATTTTTGGAGAAACACAAATTAAATCTAATGTTGACAGAGAAAATATAAATTCAAACAATTTCATTCCTGTTAATTTTAACGATCGATTATGGTTTCCTGATATCTCAATAAATAGAGATCTAATTGATGATTCTGATTTAAATGAAGCTAGAAGATACGGAAATCAATTACATGATGCTTTATCATTTATCGATAGTGAACATCTAATTGAAGAAAAACTAATTAGTTTACAAAATGATGGAAGAGTCGAATTTGAATTTTATAATAGGATCACTGAAGAATTAAAAATAATTTTGAATTTCACTCCATATCTTGAAATAATTTCAAATGCAAATAAGATTTGTAGTGAACAAGCAATTATTATTGGGCCAAATGAATCAAAAAGGCCAGATAAAATTATTTTTAAAGACAATGAAACAATTGTTATTGATTTCAAAACAGGACTTTCGAATAAGAAAAATGAAAAACAAGTTAATATGTATAAAAAAGTATTAGCTGAAATGGACTTTCCAAATGTGAAAGGATATCTTTTTTATATAAAAGATTTAAAGTTACAAGAAGTTGGATGATAATAAATTATTTAAAATTATCAAACAATAAAACACAAAATAAAATATGAATTCTGAAGTCAATATTATCGTATTAAACTTCGTATTTTTTTCATACATTTGTTTATATACATTAGGGTTATGACAACTAGCACAAGACTTACAACAGAAGATAAAGCATTAAAAATTAACTTGACAGCAGATATTTATGGTTGTTTTGCTGAAATTGGTGCTGGCCAAGAAGTAGCTGCGAATTTTTTCAAGGCAGGTGGCAGTTCGGGTACAATTGCTTATACACAATCTGCGTATGACATGAAAGTGTCTGATGCCATGTATGGTACAGCTTCTCGTTATGTGTGTGAAGATCGTTTATTAACGATGCTTGAGACTGAATATGAAACAATGAAATATCGTCTTCCAGAAAAACAAAAAACAACACGGTTCTTTGCTTTTTGTAATACTGTGGAATCACTTAATTATCATAGAACAAATCAAGGTCAAGGTTGGATTGGAATTCGTTTTCAACGTGCTTTAGGTGAGGGACATAATGATGTAGTTCTACATGTAAATATGCACGATAATAACAACAGAAGTCAACAAACCGCACTTGGTATGCTCGGTGTAAATTTAATTCATGCTTGTTTTTTTAATTATGAAAATTTAGATGATTTTATCTCAGGTATTGTTAGTCGATTGCCAAGAGAAAGAATTGAGATTGATATGTTACGCGTTTCAGGACCAGCATTTGAAGGGATTGACAACCGTGTTATTGCTATGAATTTAGTGAAAAGAGGAGTTACGGACGCTACAATGTTTGATCTTTGTGGAACAGTTCTTCAACCAGCAACAGCATTATATAAGAAAAATATTCTCTTGATGCGTGGTCGTTTTAGACCAGTTACCAAAGTTCATATTGATATGATTGAACAAGGTACTTCTCAATTTTTGAAAGAAAAAGGTGTTAAAGAAGATAATGTTGCTGTCGTTTTTGAATTAACTTTAAAAGACTTAACTGCTGATGGTAAAATATCAGAAAAAGATTTTATTGATCGAGCTGAGCTTTTATGTTCATTAGGCTATACTGTGATGATTTCTAATTATTTGAAACATTATAAAATGATGGATTATTTAGCTACTATAGCTAGAGAACAATTAATGGGTGTCATTCTAGGAGTTTATAATGTACATGCAATTTTTGATGAGAGATATTATGATAATTTGAGAGGAGGAATCTTAGAAGCATTTGGTAGAGGGTTTGGTCATAATGTGAAAATGTTTGTTTACCCCGCTAATGATGTTGAGACAGGTGATTTATATACACTTGATAAATTAGAAATTCCTGAGAAATTTAAAGGTTTGTTACAGTTTTTGAAAGAAAATAATAAAATCGAAGCTATTCAAAATTTTGACACTCAGTTATTGCACATTTTATCTGATGATGTGCTTTCAAAAATCAATGCAGGTGCTTCGAGTTGGGAAGAAGATGTTCCTGAAGAAGTTGTTAAGGCAATTAAATTCTTTGAACTATTCGGTTATATGAAAAGAGAAGAAGTACTTACACATTAAGCATTAATAATGGGGCAGATAAAAAATGCATTAATTCGTTATCGTGTAATCGATAAAGCGATTCGCAATAAATATAAACCCTACCCATCGAAGGCGGAATTAAGAAAGTCATGTGAAGATGCACTTTTTGGAAATGATGAAGGTGAAAATATTTGTGATTCAACCATAGAGAAAGATTTGTTTTTTCTAAGAATGGAACATGATGCGCCAATTAAATACAGTAAGCGTCATGGAGGATATTACTACAATTCTGAAACGTTTTCTTTAGATGATATTCCGCTGACTGAAGAAGATATGGATGCAATTCGTTTTGCTGCTAATACACTTTCTCAATTCAAAGATGTCGAAATGTTCAAACAATTTGGATTTGCAATTGATAAAATTGTAGAAAAAGTTGCTATCTCAAATGATCCATTCGTAGAAGAATCAAATACGTATGTGCAATTTGAAGCTGCTCATTCTGTGAAAGGAAATGAATATCTTTCAGTTTTACTTACTGCTATTCGTCAAAAAAAATATACGTATTTTGAATATGGAAGTTTTACTTCCGAAAAGAAAAAATCCAGAAAAGTAGTTCCTTTATTACTCAAAGAATACCGTAACAGATGGTATTTAATTACTTATGATTGTGTGAAGGATGGTATAATTACCTTTGCTTTAGAAAGGATGGATAATGTGGAAGTGTCTGATGTTGTAAGTTCAGAATCAATTTCGTTCGATAATGAAAAATTCTTTCAAAATGCAATTGGAATTACAGTTAATAATTCTACTCCAGAATTAGTAGTCTTTAAAGCAGATAATGTTGCTTCAAAATACATCGATTCACAACCTTTTCATACATCTCAACAAATTATCAAAGAAGGAAAAAATAAAACGACTTTCTCACTACAAGTTATTGTCTCAGAAGAATTAATCCGTTCTTTCATGAGTTTTGGAGGTGAATTAGAAGTGGTCGAACCTGAAAATCTCAGAAATACAATCAAAAAACGCATCGTCGATATGAGCGAGCGTTACGATATCTAATAGTTAAATAATATTCAAATGACAATTCTAAAGAGTTTAGAAAATGGTGTATTAACACTAAAATTAAATAGACCAACTGTTTTTAATTCGTTCAACAAAGAAATGGCATTGTCATTACAAGGAGAATTAAAAGCAGCATCTATTAATGAAGAAGTAAGAGCAATTATTCTTACTGGTGAAGGAAAAGCATTTTGTGCTGGACAAGATTTAGCTGAAGCTACAGCTTCAGATGGTCCTTCTTTACAATCAATAGTGAAAGAGCATTATAATCCAATTATAGAATTAATTCGTTCGTTGGAAAAGCCAATTATTGCGGCAGTAAATGGAGTGGCAGCTGGAGCAGGAGCAAATATCGCACTTGCTTGTGATATTACTTTTGCAAAAGAATCCGCAAGTTTTATTCAGGCATTTTCAAAAATTGGGTTAATACCAGATTCTGGAGGAACTTTTTTCTTGCCTAGAATTATCGGGATGCAAAAAGCAACAGCTTTAATGATGACTGGAGATAAAGTATCTGCAAGACAAGCTGAAACAATGAATTTGATTTATAAAGCTTCTTCTGATGATTCTTTTGAAGAAGAAGTAAATTCGTTTGCTTTACAATTAGCTAAAATGCCAACAAAAGGATTGGGGTTGACAAAAAAAGCTTTAAACGCTTCTTTTTCAAATGACTTAACTGCTCAACTAGCTCTTGAAGAAGAGTTGCAAACCCAAGCTGGACAAACTCATGATTTTAAAGAAGGAGTTACTGCTTTCTTAGAAAAACGAGCACCAATTTTTAAAGGTAAATAATTAACAATGAAAATTGGAGTAATAGGTGCGGGTACCATGGGAATTGGTATTGCACAAGTAGCAGCACAAAATAATAATCAAGTGGTTCTTATTGATACTAATCAAGAAGTACTAAATAAGGCACAAAAAGGATTAGAAAATATACTTTCCAAATTAGTGGAAAAACAAAAAATTTCAGAGTTTCAAAAAGTAGAAACACTAAATAATATTTCTTTTACCTCTGATTATTCTGAACTTAACGAAGCTTCACTAGTAATTGAAGCAATTATTGAAAATTTAACTGTTAAACATACTGTTTTTTCTCAAATTGAATCTGTTGTTTCAAACGATTGTATTATAGCGTCAAATACTTCATCACTTTCAATAGCTTCGATTGGTTCTGTGTTAAAAAACGCAAATAGGGTAGTCGGGATTCATTTCTTTAATCCTGCACCTTTAATGGCATTAGTAGAAATTATTCCTTCAGTACAAACTTCCAGCGAAGTGTTACAAAAATCAAAAGCAATCATTGATTCTTGGGGTAAAAAAGCAGTAATTGTAAAAGATACTCCTGGTTTTATTGTTAATCGTGTAGCAAGACCATTCTATGGGGAAGCTTTACGCATTTATGAAGAAGGAATTGCAGATTTTGCTACAATTGATTGGGCAATGACGGAATTTGGAGGATTCAAAATGGGCCCTTTTACATTAATGGACTATATAGGAAACGATATTAATTATACAGTTACAGAAACAGTTTTCGAAGCATTCTATTATGACCCACGATTTAAACCATCTTTTACCCAAAAAAGACATAAGGAGGCAGGATATTATGGTAGAAAGTCTGGTAAAGGATATTATGATTATTCGGAAGACATAAGTCAACCGATACCAAATAAAGATCGAAATATTGGTAGGTATATTTTCGAAAGAATTTTAGTAATGTTGATTAATGAGGCTTTTGATGCTTTATATATGAATGTTGCCTCAAAAGAAGATATTGATATAGCAATGCAGTTTGGAGTAAATTACCCTAAAGGGTTGTTGGTTTGGGCGGAAGAACTTGGCTTGGATGTTGTTTTACAAAAATTAAATAGCTTGTTTGATTTATTCGGTGAGGATAGGTATCGTCCTAATCCTTTATTAAAGCGTTTAGTTAGTATAAAATCCACTTCTGTTACAAAAGCTGAAATGGAAACTTTTTAAATTTTATTATTTTAAAATGAAGGGTTCGGTAGTTTACTAAACCCTTTTTTTTATATTTAATAAATAAATTTCGAGACAATGAAACGAATAGCCTTATTAACTTCAGGTGGCGACAGTCCAGGTATGAATGCTGCAATTAGAGCAATTGTTAAAACGTGTTTGTTTTACAATATTGTTCCTGTTGGTATTCGTGATGGCTTTAAAGGAATTGTAAACAATGATATGTTTGATATGTCTTATTCAGATGTGGATAATATTATCCATACAGGAGGCACCATTATTGGATCTTCTCGATGTCTAGAATTCAAAGAAAAGGAAACACGTCTCATTGCAATAAATATATTAAAAGAAAACGAAATTGATGGATTAGTTGTTATTGGTGGAGATGGTACTTTTACAGGCGCAACTATTTTATCTTCTGAAATGGGAATACCTGTAATTGGTATTCCGGGCACAATTGATAATGACATTTATGGGACTGATCATACTATCGGATATGATACTGCATTGAATACAGTCATAAGTGCCGTTGACAAAATAAGAGATACTGCCTCAAGTCATCATCGTATCTTTTTTATTGAGGTTATGGGAAGGCATGCTGGATTTATCGCTATTAATGCAGCAGTTGCAAGTGGGGCAGAAAGTGTTTTAATTCCTGAGGAGGTACCTGACTTGAATAAATTAGTGGCACAAATACAATACCAGAATAAAGGAAAACGCAGTAGTATTATTATTGTTGCAGAAGGCGAACAAGAAGGAGGTAGCTTAGAATTGATAAATAAGGTGTCTCCAATGTTGGAAGGATTTGATTTAAGACCTACTGTTTTGGGGCATATTCAACGAGGCGGTAGTCCTTCAGCATTCGATCGGATTCTTGCTACACGTATGGGGGCATATTCAGTTGAACTTCTTTTAGATGGCCAACATGGGGTAATGATAGGTTCTTCAGGAGAAAATTTAATCACTACTTCACTTGAAACAGCAATGAAGTTACATAGCACCCCTGATTTAGATCGTTTAGTTTTACTTAAAAAAATGCTGACAAGGTTCTAATGTTACTTATTTTTAGAGTACATTATTTAATGTAACTAAATTGTAAATGATTTGATATCTGTATATTAAGAAATAATTAAATTATTATTGAAAAAATCCATTGTTAATTCAAATAAGTACTCTATATTTGCACCTCTCAACGGAGAAACGAATAGAGATTTGAAATACGGGGATAAAAGAAAAAAAATATTTTTTTTGCACTATTAGTTGTTTAATTAAAAATAATACATATCTTTGCACCCCACAACACGATAGAGTGTTTGAGTTTTAAGGACGAAAGTTTAGAATACTTACAAAAGATTAGTTCTTTGACATATTAGGAAATAAGGAAACAGCGTAGAAATACAATAGAATGAGCTC
>CANGOA010000002.1 GCA_947455255.1 Flavobacteriia bacterium
ATTATTTTTTCCAGTTGCATGATAATCGTTATATTGTTTAGATAAACGAACTTTTAGTGTTACATCATTTGACAACAATTTTTGGTCATGTGATAAAATTGGATTTAATACCCAAACTAAACTTGTGTATACATCTTTTAAATTTTTAGAATCACCAATTTTTAATCTGTCATAAATCCAATTATTATTACCATCATAATTTGGACAATTATGAGATTGATCTGTAAATGAATGAATATTGTTTCCAAAGATATAAATAGCATGTTGACCACCTAAATGCGGTTGACCATTATCATCATATAATATACTTGTAGGATTCCAAATCATATCCCGACCATTATCGTTTAATAAAAATGAATTTTCTCCAAATGCCATGTGTAAACGCACACCAGTTTCTACATCAATTGCATACCCAGGAAACCATCCCATTCCAGTTGAATTTGGAATTAATTTACCATTTTTGTCTACACTATTACCTTTACGTATAGCGCCTGCTTCTGCTCCTCCTTCCGTCAAGGACTTATTTCTTCCTAATTCAATAACGGCACAACGAGTCCACTTAGATGTATCATTTGTAATTACAATGTCACAACTTGGTGTTCTAATCAAAGAAGCTAATTCTCTTATATCAGAAATTGCTAATGCATTTACAGCACTTGGGTAAGATAAAGGCATATATTCTGATTGGTAACCAACTAAACAATGAGGCGCAATACCACCTGAAAGTAAACTTGAATATTTTTGATTTTGGTCCAACCAAACTTGATTTCCTGATTTATCTTTCCCATACGTTGCATCAGGATATAAATATGGATTATTAAATCCTAAAGATGGTGCATTTTCAATAATTTTAACATCTTTTATCCCAGATCTAATCCAATTGTTTGGATTAAATTGATCATTATCTTTTACAAAAGACAACCATTTTTTGGATGAATCAGCAAATGAGATTGAAGAAGAAATTGGAGTAGCAAACTTACGATATTCTAATATTGCATCCATTTTTGCATCAAGTTGAATAGATTCACTTTGAACAATTTGAACAGATATACCCCATTTAGGTATTACTTGTTCATTATTTACTGCAATTGTACTTTCAGAGAAAACAGAATCCAACAGGATTCCACCATCCTTATTATTATAACGATAAATTACCCATTTAGCAGTATCTACACCATCATTATTAATCGCATCATTCTGTTGACTTGGATCAATTACATAATTTCTGAATTTACATTCAAAATAACCTTTAGCTAAATTTAATGGGTCAACTACTTTGATGTTTAAAGGTCCTTTTCCATAATCATATGTAGGATTATCTAATTTTCCTTTATTTACAATCTCATCATAAGAGCTTTTAACTAATTCAAGTTCACGATTTCCATTTCCTCTACCATCTAAACGAGTAATTTGAGGTGTGTTTCCATAATTGGATTTTTGAATTAAACTCTCTGAAATAGCTTTATGCGGAATACCATTCACTGGAGAAATTCCTGCACCGTCATAACCTGTTCTAGACATAATAAACGGAAGTTTTTGTCCATCTGTTGACCCAGGCTCATCAGGAATATAGGTCTTAAAATTATTGTATGCATATGCAACTGCAACGTAATAATATTTTTTATTATTAATTAATTTAGCGTTTGTAAAAATATCATTTGTTAAAGAAAAACTATGTTTAATTCCAACATCAGAACCCTTAACTTTTAAAGAAGGAACAGAAATCCCAAAATCTTCATCATATTCAAAATTTATAATTTTTGAAACACCATTTTTAATATCACATTGAGCAACTAATCTAGCATTATCAGTATTATATAAATCTGTAGAAGAAGCTTTATCATTTTTTAATTGATAAATCATATATCCTTCAAAACGGTATAATTTGTCGGAAAATTTAGAATCAATAGAAAAGTCTTTCTCAAAATATTTTTCATTTACATTATTGGAAGAAGATGGATTACTAAGAGTCAAAACTAACTCTTTATCTAATTCTTGAATTGATAACTTTGGTGCACTAGGTGGCTCTAAAATTTTAAAACAATTATCAAACAATTGTTGAGCTTTAGTATCTGCACGACGTAAAGCATTTACAGAAGCAAATAAGCCACTCTCTGAACTACGTCCATATACTATACCAACTGTAATATTGTTAACAGCGCCAGGTTTTAATGTAAATGGACCTGCAGATTGTACAAAGCGTCGATCACCTTTATTTGCATCCGACCAACTTTTCGCACCAGGATCAACTCCGCCTGTACTCCAATTCAACGTATCAGAATCTGCAGGAAACATATAATCAGCAGGGGTAGATGTAACACCAGGTTGGCCTGGGAAACCAGTTCCTCCATACATTGTTTTATCACCAAATCTCCACTTACCAGTCATATAATTATAATACTGCGCAGATGATGTTGGATCTGAAAGACTAGCACTTGCATTGGCAGTATAATAAATGAAACGTTTCATTCCATAACGTTCGTTGTCAACTATTCCATCCCCATAACCTATACCTAAACCTGCATAAACAATACCTTTATTTGTAATAGCATCTTGAACTGTAGGGGATGAAACAAATTTACCTTTTGAATCATATTTCGGACCAGGATTATCCATGCCATCAGCATCTTGATAAGGACCTTCAAAAAAGTCAAATCCAACAGAAGGAGGATTTACACCATATCCAGGTTTTCCATTAAACGATTCATCAAGGTCATCTCCATTATAAATATAACCTAATCCACGAGTTACATCACACCCAACATAATCATCAAGCGGATAACCTAAGTCAGGATCTACATATTGTGAAAAATAGGTATTATATAACGTTTGAACACTTCTATTTATCATTTCATAATTATAGAAAGTCATTCTATTAATTTCATCTGTAGTAGTAAACGTAAATGCTTGGGCACGAATTTCCATACCAATTGGATCTCCACCTGTTTCAGTATGAACATTCCCTTTATCATTAAAAATCCACCAATTTGTCTCATCTCCAAATAAGGAAACTCGTCTATCACTTCCACAAACAATATCATCTTTTTTCAAAATATCATCATACCAAGGATAATCTCCATCATTCGCTGGATCATACTCACCATCTTTTCCATCCAGACAATTTGCATTATCATAAAAAGGTGCTAGATAATGATCTTGACCCAACGTTTTATTACCGTGAGCAGGCCATGCATAAATTCGATTTAGGACTTCATTTGATGGCGATTCCATAGTCGCACAAAGAGCATTGTTCATTTTAGTACCTTTACAAGCCTCCCACCAGGTAGAAAATTTAATTACCTCTGCTTTACGGATAGTAAAAAACTTATCATACGTTGCGCAATCTGTTGGGGAAATGTTAGCATCTCCAAAATCTTTATATGCTTTATCTCCCACAGGATTTTTCAAGTCATATACTCCAGAACCTAAATTTGCAGATAAAGGACCTGCCCAAAAATCATTTCCAGAGGATCTATATTTTTGTGCGGCAATTTTTAACTGATTATTCACGTCAATACCACCCATCCATAATGATGCTGCATAAATAGCTGTTGGTCCAACAGTTCCTTCTGGAGCTTTTGGCACTTGATACGTTGCAACATTATTAGCTCTATCCAAAAATAATAACCCACCCGTTTCCAAAAGTGCGCTGACATCATTAAAAGCTATTTTTAAGTGTCCACTAGTTGGGGAACATCCTGATTTATTTACGTGCTTTTGTGCATTTCCTTTTTTATCGAAATCGTAATTATAAGAAAAAACTAAATTACTTAAAGTAAAAGTTATTGCAAATACTAAATATTTCATAGCTATATTGTTTTAAAGTAATATTTTATTAAAAATCAAATCTTAATCCTAAACGAATTGTACGAGGTGAACTAATATTAAATGCATTTTGCACTTTCATAGTGTAATAGTCTCTGAAAGATTTCTCGTCATATTGATTTTGAATAGATTGTTGAAATTGCGCTGCAGCTAAATAACCATCATCATTCCAGTTTCCAGTTGCACGATATACATTAAGAACATTGAATTGATTAAATAAATTTGTTGCACGTATATAAACATTTAAAAACACTTTTTTATCTCTATTTAAATTTACATCCCCAGCAGTAGCAGATTTATCTTTAATTGTTAATTGAATATTTTTATCTAATTGTAAATCTAATTTATAAGACCAAGGTTTACGTGAGCCATTTAACGTACCATCCAAACCAACTGACTGAGGACTAAAAGATACAGCGTTATTAATTGAATTCTGAGAAGAATATGGATTACCAGAGAAGATATTTGTGGTAATATTTAGCCCTACGTTTTCAAACAATTTAATTCCTGCAATTTCTGGACCATTGTAAGCGACTCCTTCACCGTAACGATAGTCTGTTACAAAATTAAATTGGTGTCTTGTATCATAATCATAAGGGAATATGTTACGAAGATTTGGTTGTCCAGCCTGAATAAATGAAGTGATTGATGCAGCGTCAGTTCCAGTACCTTCTGCAAATTGCAATGTATAATTTGCAGTCATACGTAAATTACCAGTTCTTCTTAAATCATAAGCAATAGTCAAGCCTTTAACTGTTCCAAAGTCACGATTACCGTATGTTTTGTAACTTGTTGGATAAGCATCTAAAACATTTATCAATTGAACTTGATTTCTTTGTTCGCGGTAATAAGCCGAAATCTTAATTGAAGATGTTTTTGATAATACTTGTTGAAAACCTAACTCATAATCAATAGTTGTTTCTGGTTTAAGGTTTGGATTATTAATCAATGGAGACGAAACAGAAGCTAAAAATTGATAATCTGTAGGATCAAAACGATTTGAAGATGAAGGTCGTTTAGTTAAGATATCATAATGTGCAAAAAACAAAGCTTGGTCAGAAATTGGAAATGAAAAAGAAAAACGAGGCATAAAATTAATCTGTGGCTTATATGTATCAAAAGCATCCGCATTGATTAATCGAGTTTTAGGATTATCCATTTTAGGATCTACTAGCCATGGCTTAATTCCTGCTGAAGATTCTAACACTTTTGGACTTTCTACAGGGATTCCTTGTGCATTATACCAGTTTGTTCCAGAACGATATCCATTAATTGAAGTTGGGTTTTTAGCATCATTAACATACACAACATAATTATCTCCCATGGATGAAGGGATAGCTAATTGTTTACTATCATTACCTAACCAAGAATAAGTAACTGGTTCTTTTCCAAATAAAGATTTTGCATCCGCAACTGTATGTGCGTTAAACAACAAGTAAGGATCTTTTAACACTGGCTGATTTGCATCAAAAGCGTCTACACGTAAACCAACATTGAATAATAAATCATTAATTGAAAATTTATCCATTATATATCCTGCTACATAGATAGGTTGAAAAGCACCAATAGAACGTTTATAATTTCCATGTTCATCAAATTTCGTAAAATAATCTTTTATGTCTGTTTTACCATAGGATTTATTACCTGCTTTATCATAACCATAATATGATATATAGGAATTACCACTATTTAATAATTCGTCTGCAGAAAACATATTCACGTTTAACAAACTTGGGTCAATACGGTCAAAATCTATCCAGCTACTATTCGATCCACCACCAGGTAAATGAAGCGCATTTCGTAAGTTATAATCAAAGAAATATTGATTTTCTTTCATTGTTGAATCTTCTTTGATATTATAAATCATTCTTGCGTAATCCCCACCAAAATTACCATTATGTTTATAAGCGTACCCCGAATTTAATTCTTCATAAGATACCTGATCATAGTTTCCTAAATGTTGAACTGTTGCTTTTGAAACATCCACTCCGTTTAAATGTGAATTTGTTAATAATCGACCTATTTTCCATAATTCAATAGGATTTGTAACATTCCAAGATCTATCAAAACGTTGTTCAAATTCAAAACCAATTGTTAATTTATGTCCACCCATTATCACGTTTCCGTTACCAGTAACACGAAATTGTTCAGCTTGTGATTTACCTATCGAATTATAAGGTGTACCAATATTGCTCCATAAATCATACACTGAATTAGGAACATCCCCATTTCTTAAAGCGTTTCCTTGTTGAATTTGAGCTAAATTTTCATAATGTCCAACAGGACTGTTTGCATAAATTGAATAATACTGTGAAGTTATAGCAGCTAAAGAACTATTAGATTGAGAAGGTACATAATCAACTCTTTCATCTTTCCATCCATTTTGAGTTGCAGTTAACGTACTGTAATTCATAGAATAAGTTGGGACTCTAGTTGTTGAAAACGTCCCCAAATGACCGTATTCGAATGCATTGAATTTATAACGTGCATCATAATTACTACTTGTTGAGCTAGAGTAATCAACCATTAAAGTATAACTTGCACTTTTTATAAGAGCGCTAGGATCTTTTGAATTATCAAATCTTTGTGTAAATCGTCCATAAACTCTAAAATCTGAAGTAGTATAATCCCCATTGTTAGAAAAATTTAATAATGAGCTAGAATACGAATATTGTTTACCAAAATTATAGTTAAATGTACCTCCAAATGTCAAATTAATCGTTGGACCAGTTTTAACATCAATTTTTGCAGTGGATGTAAATGCAGAAGTTCCAGCATTCATTCTCCATGGATTTTGTTCGAAATCAGATGATTTTAAAAAGTTTGAAGCATGTAATGGAACTTTTCCATCTGGCATTGCTCTTAAAGGGTTAGCTAATATTTCATCTCTCACATCTTTTTTGATACGGTATCCACCACCATTTGCTAAAGGACGGCTATCTAATTGACTAGTATAATTCGCAGAAATTAAAAAACCTAA
Organism: Flavobacteriia bacterium; assembly: GCA_947455255.1. Lineage (GTDB taxonomy): Bacteria > Bacteroidota > Bacteroidia > Flavobacteriales_D > Crocinitomicaceae > CANHVK01. Next base: position 6,806 of record CANGOA010000002.1, read on the forward strand.
AATCGGTTTTTCTTTGTTACCTAAAGAATCTTTTTTAAATAATAATGGTCCTGACAACATACCTTCAACTAGATTATAGCCATATTTATCTAAACCGTATACTTTTCCATCATATCCATTTACATCTTTTCCTTTTACATAAATACCAGAACTTACAATTTCTGCATTTCCAAAATAATTTGAAGTTGGCCCTTTTGTAGTCACCGAAATAATCCCTCCAGTTGCATCCCCATAATTTGCGGGGATACCTCCTGTCATTACACTAATTTCCTCAAAAGCACCTTTAGGAAGATTTAATCCACCTCTAACTTTTTGACCATCTATAAAAGCAATAGTTGCATCTCCTGCTCCACCTCTCAAACTCATTTCACCAGTACTATTGTTAACACCAGCCATTGTACCTACTACACCTGCAACATCACGTACGGCCATTTCTTTAATTTCACCAGCTCCTTTTGAATCACCTGATGCACCAGCATCTTTATCAATTAAAGGCCTAACATATTTTTTTGTTTTAATAAAAGTTGTTGTTAACTCTACTTCCCCACCCTTCGTAGATTTAGGTTTTTCGCTTGGAACAGTTGTCGTAGTTGTTGTGGTTGGTTTTTCTACTTTAACCTTTTCTAGAAAAAATGGTTCAAGTGTATTAATTTTATCAGAAGAAACAGTAACACCAGTCAATCCACTTGGTTCATACCCATCAAAAGTTTGCGTAACATAGACATCATAAACACCTGGTTGAATACCTGGTAAACGATACTTACCATTAAAATCGGTTTTACCAATATATTTTGTTTCCGTACCCGATTTAACAATAATCTTAGCGTCAAACACACCTTCAGTTTTATTTATCGCATCATAAACAAAACCTGTAATCTCACCTGTTCCGTTTTGAGAAAAGCTATAAACAACCGATAAAAAAACAGTTGCAACCAATAAAGAGAGCTTACGTACCATATCTAAAAAATTAAAATTCTTTATAAAACCTGATTATTTCACACAAAAGGTCAAAAAATCAAATGCAAATAAAGTGGAAAAAAACGGGTTAACAAAATTTAACCTATTTTTTCTTTTAAACATTTTTAACAATTAGTTAAAGTTGGCTGTTCGTAAATTTCACATTTGAGCGTCTAATTTTTGTGCGTAAATTTGTCACATGCAAGCTTCAAGGGAAATCTTTTCATTTTCAAAAAAGAATACACAAGTCTACATTACACCTAACAAGGTTGATTTAACTACCGACGTAGATTCAATACATTTACAAGACGAAGAGAAAGAAAAATACGTTGCTTTAAAATCAGAAAAAAGAAAAAAAGAATTTTTATTAATTCGATTCCTTAGAAATCAACTTTTTCCAAATAAAGAAATCGGATATTTAGATTCAGGTGCTCCATTTATTAAAGATAATATTCTTTCCATTTCTATAAGTCATACAACTTCTTATGTAGCCATGGCTATTTCAACAGAATCTAGAATCGGATTAGACTTAGAAGAAGTACAATCTAAAATTATTCGACTCGGTCCAAAATTTATGCACCCAAACGAACTAAAAGAAGCTGATAAAAAAAACATCGCAAAAAGTTACACCTGTTATTGGTGTGGAAAAGAAGCGCTTTATAAATGGAGTGGAATTGAAGGTTTGAGTTTTCAAAATGATTTACCAATTTATCACAAAAATCATAGTATTTGGGAAGGTAAATCTGTTAGAATATCTAATGATCCAATTTCATTAGAAATGATAACTTTTGAAAATCACATTTTATGTTTTACTTATTAATCTATATAATCTGTGAAAAAACAAACTATATATGAAGAAATGTTTAACTCAGTTGGACAAATTGCAATATTAATCGATCCAGAGAAAACAAATACAGACAAACAGTTAAAAGAAATTTTATTCAAAATAGAAAAAAGTAGAGTTAAATTTTTATTTGTTGGTGGTAGTACTGCCACACATTCACAAGTGAAATTCGTTGTTCGTTTCTTAAAAAATAATAGTCCTTTAAGTGTCATATTATTTCCTGGATCAAACAAGCAATTTTCAAATGAGGCTGACGGGATTTTATATTTGAGTTTATTATCAAGTAGGAATCCAAAATATTTAATTGAACAACATATTGAAAATTCGATTGAAATCTACAATTCACATCTTGAAGTATTACCTACTGCTTACCTATTAATAGACGGTTCAAGTGACAGTTCTGTCGCAAAAATAAGTGACTCAAAACCACTAACAAGAACAAGTAAAAAAGAAGTACTAAAAACTTCGTTAGCAGGTTTACTTCAAGGTAAAAAAATCATCTTTTTAGATGCAGGAAGTGGTGCAAAAAAAACTGTACCTAATTCAATAATAAAGGAAATAAAAAAACATACTAATGCTCCATTAATAATAGGAGGAGGTGTAAAAACAACTAAAAAATTAATTTCACTTAAGAGTTTAGGTGTAAACATTATTGTAGTAGGTAATTTACTTGAAAAAAATTTAAAAAAATTTAGTGAAATTTCAAGTTATTTAAATCAGAAATAACAACATAAAAAATAAAATATTTACTAATTAAATAGTTTCAGTTTTCAGCCAAGTTGTCAGTCAAAAGATCAGGGTATAATTATTGATTTAATTGCGTTATTTATAAAATATTTATGCAAAAAAAAGCATTTAATTCAGAGATATTTATTTATCCAACATTATTAATTTTACTATTATGGGTTATATATTGGGGAGAATTCAACACCCCAATCGACCTTGTAAGTTTAGGAATAATGCCTCGAACATTAGGAGGTTTAAGTGGAGTATTTTTCTCACCATTACTTCATTCTACAAACGACATTTATCATCTAATTAATAATACATTTCCCATATTTATATTAGGAGTTGCCATACTCTTTTATTATAGAAAGATCGCATTTCAAGTATTCTTTTTAAGCTGGCTAATTTCGGGTATATTAACTTGGTTTATCGCGAAAAATGAAGGCTCATATCATATAGGAATAAGTAGTGTCATTTACGCTTTAATTTGTTTTTTATTTTTAAGTGGGGTATTAAGAAGACAAAAACAATTACAAGCAGTTTCCTTATTGATAGTATTACTTTATGGTAGCTTAGTATGGGGAATATTTCCTGTCGAAGAAAAGATTTCTTGGCAAGGTCATTTAGGAGGAAGTATAGCAGGTATATTCTTAGCAATTTATTTTTATGAAAGTCCGATAAAACAGGGAAAGACAGAAGTAAAGGTAGATTTAAAAATCACAAAAGTTACACATAAACGTATAAACGACTTAAATAAACAATACTTAGAGAATAGTAGCTCTAAACACATTTTTGACTATACTATTTCAAAACAGGATTAAAAAAAGAGATAAGGTTACCTGTAGCACCAGAAATTTCAATCGAATTTTCACACTTAAAATTAATCAAAACACAACTTGCTGTATTTAAAGCGATGTATTGACCCGTTAAATAACTAGCTAGAGAAGAAATCCCATCATTATGCCCTAATACAAAAATATCTCTAGAAGTATTTAACTGATTAATAAATTTTAGTAAATATTGATGTGTCGCTAGATATAGATTTTCATTTAAAATCCAAGATTTTTTTGTAAAGTTTGGAAGAGCAATTTTTGCTGTATGTTTAGTACGAAAACTTCTTGAAATATAAATATCTATCTCATTAAAATCGACTCCCATTAGATAATCTTTTAATAATTCAGCTTGCTTAACTCCATCTAAAGTTAGTTTTCGTTTAAAATCATTTATTGAGACTGGAGTATTTTGTGCCATCGCATGGCGAACTAAATATAAATTCATTATAAAAAAAGAATTATTACTACTAAAATAAACGCTAATTACATGCTGATACAAACATCATATCTAATACAAATATAGAATTGATATTACTATACAAAACAACAAATTAAAGTATTCTTACACAGAATTAGGACTAAAAGCCTATATTTGTTTCAAAGCAAGTCAAACTATCGCCTGTAGTAATATAGGAGGAAAGTCTGGGCAGTATAGAGCACCGTACTTCCTAACGGGAAGGACTGAGAAATCAGGACAGAAAGTGCCACAGAAAGGAAAACTACCAAAAGAAATTTTGGAAAAGGTGAAAAGGTGGGGTAAGAGCCCACCGTGTTTTTGGCGACAGAAACTGCAAGGTAAACCTTACGGACTGAAAGACCATGTAAACTGGGGTTTTACGTAAGTAAAGAATGGTTGTTCGCCAAACTCAGAGGGTAGGTCGATTGATCTTAAGAGTGATTTTAAGACTAGATAAATGATAGTTATTCGAGAAATCGAAACAGAACCCGGCTTATGACTTGCTTTTTTTCAACAAATTCATGGAAAATAAAAAGAATAAAAAACAAAAAAGGTGTCTATAAAGACACCTTTTTTTGTTTTGTGGGAGCGGAGGGAATCGAACCCCCGACACAAGGATTTTCAGTCCTTTGCTCTACCGACTGAGCTACGCTCCCCCGTATTGTTGAGTGCAAATATATAAATAATTTTAAAACAAAATAATTTTTTTATGATTTTTTGAAAATAAAGGTAATTTTGTATAAAAAGAAATAACAAATGAAAACAACTTTGGTTATTGATGCCGGAAATACACGAATAAAAGCGGGCGTTTTTAAAGGTGATCAATTAAAAGAAATATTTTATTTTGGAAACCAAGATTGGAATTCTTTAAAGACTTTTTTATTAGAATATCATTTTGACAGATCTATATTATCTTCTGTTCGATCTGAAAAGGAAACAAATTGGTTATTACAAATGATGCCAAATTCGATTCATTTTAAAAACTCAGGAGATTTACCAATTGACCATTTATATAAAACACCAGATACATTAGGGAGTGATAGATTGGCCAACATTATAGCGGCAAAGTACTTAACACAAAGTACAGCATTAGTTATTGATATCGGAACATGTATCAAATTTGATTTGATAGATAGTAAGAAATGTTATATAGGAGGTTCAATTTCTCCAGGAATAAATCTACGATATAAAGCACTAGAGGCATTTACTGGAAAATTGCCTCTTGTTGAAGAGTATAGTCTACCTCCAATTATAGGAGACTCAACAAAAAGCTGTATACATAGCGGTGTAATGCAAGGTATTCAAGGTGAAATCAATTATTTTATTTCAAAATATACATATCAGTTTGAAAACTTAACAATATATGTAACTGGTGGAGATGCTCATTGCTTTGATATCCAATCAAAAAAAGGCATATTTGTAGAATTAAATTTAACTTTAATCGGATTATTTCATTCAATTAATGCGTATGCAACTTAAAACCATCCTATTATTATTGATTTTCTCACCGATTTTCATAATTGGACAGACAAATACAAACAACCCATTTTCATCCCGAGGGATTGGGCAGGTTAATCCATTAACACATCCTATTTTTGGGGCATTGGGCAATGTAAGTACTGCATTAATCGATTCCGCACAATTAAATTCCGAGAATCCCTCATCCTATTCATTTTTAGGCAAGGGGCAGCCTATATTTTCAATTGGGTTAGCGTCAAATTTTTCAAATTTTAAACAAGATAGTATAACTAGTGCATCACATTTTATTTCATTAAACTATTTTACTTTAGGAATGGCAGTCAGTAAAAGATTTGGTATATGTTTTGGATTGAAACCATTTTCAAGTACTGGATATCAATTAAAAAACATTCAAATTTCTGGTAAAGACACTTTAAACTATGTATATTCTGGTCAAGGAGGTTTTTCAAACGCATATTTGGGATTATCATTAAAACTTATTCATCATCATAGACATTATTTATCTATTGGTTCAAATGTAGGTTACATATTTGGGACAAGTTTGAATGAAATCACCACTACACTCTCCACAGCAACCCTTGGAGGTGTTAGAGATCGATCACTGCAAATTAAGGCGCTGAATTTAGATTTTGGTTTGAGCTATTTGTATCGAATTGCAAATGATCATGACTTAGTATTGGGAGTAACATTTACACCTTCTCAATCATTTAGAACAACCTACTCAAATACATTAATTTACGCATTGAGCGCTAATAATGTTCTCGGAAATGATACTTTAAAAAATTTGATATACAAAGGAAATATTAACACACCTTCAATAGTATCATTTGGTTTTAAATATGATTTCACAAAAAAGAATAAAGAAAAAAACAACTCTAATAAATCCCCACAATTACAGTTATCTGGTGAAATAAAAATAACTAATTGGAAATCATATTCTAATCAATTAATTCCTACTATTGATAATTTTAAAAACACAGTTCAATACGGTTTAGGATTTCAATATGCACCTCATTTTGATTTTTTAGACCGATCTAAAGACATAAATTTAATTCATCGAATGAAATATCGTATTGGGGGTATTTACCAAACATTACCTTGGTCAGATCAAGATAAACAACTTATAAATAAAGCTGTAACTTTTGGAATTGGAATACCAATAATAAACCAATTTTCATCTTCTTCAATTAATATTAGTTGTTTATATGGTCAACGATGGAATGGATTACCTACTTCATTAAAAGAAAATTATATAACTTTTAATTTCGGAGTGAATATTACACCTGCAAGTTACGAACGATGGTTTAAGAAAAACAAAATTGATTAATTTTTTATGTTAAAACCTTTTTTTATTATTCTCATCAGTATAGTAATTTCATCCATGGTTTCATGTGAAAACGACATAAATTCAATTAAAAAAGTTAGTTACAAACCCACAGATCCAGATGAGCGAACAACAAATGTGCATATGATACAAACCGATAGTGGATTTGCCAAAATTGAATTACGTGCAAAACTATCCGAAACATATCACAAACCTACCATGCGAATTAAATTCAAAGAGGGAATAGAAATAACACTTTACAATCAATTGGGTAAAGTTGAATCTATTTTAACCTCATTATATGGTGAAATATTTCAAGAAACAGGAGAAATGATTTTTAAAGACTCTGTATGCTTGAAAAACATTGAACAAAGTCAAGTACTTGAAACAGAAGAATTACATTGGAATCAAAATACACAAGCAGTTTTTACTAATAAAAATGTAATCGTACGGTCTAAAGAGGGAGAATTATTTTATGGAGATGGAATTAAAACTTCTTTAGACTTTAAACGATATGAATTTATCAAACCTAAAGGAAAATTTAAAATAAACTAAATATGAATAAGTACAATAAATTTATGTTATACCTATGGTTAGCAGTTTCAATTGGCTCAACTTTAATAGTAACATATAAGGGAATTACTGAAGGGTTTGAACGTTGGTATTCCTATTATGTATTATCAGGCATATCTTTTTTCATGTATATAATTAGACGATGGATGATGAAAAGAATGGAAAAGCATATGGAATATTTAAAGAACAATATCAATTAAGATATTATTGGAAAAGTTAATTGAAATATATACAGATGGGTCAGCTAAAGGAAACCCAGGAAAAGGAGGTTTTGGAATATATTTACGCTTTGGAAATAAAGTAAAGGAAATCTCTCAAGGATATAGATTAACTACTAACAACAGGATGGAATTATTAGCTGTAGTTGTAGCATTAGAAAGTCTTAAAACAAATGAATATAGGATAAAAATAACTTCAGATTCGAAATATGTTATTGATTCAATAACTAAAAGATGGGTTTATAATTGGGTTAAGAAAGGATTTTCAGGTAAAAAGAATGAAGATTTATGGAGGAGATACCTTGAAGTATCCAACAAGTTCAATATTGATTTTGTATGGGTCAAAGGACATAATGGTCATTTCGAAAATGAACGATGTGATAAATTAGCTGTAGATGCAGCTGAATCAAACAATTTACTTATTGATGAATTTTACGAAAAGACCGAAAATAATTCAGCATTATTTTAATTGAAATTGCAAAGCAGCTTTAACAAAAGTATAAATAATAGGGTGAGGAATTTCTCGAGTTGATGATATTTGAGGGCAAAAACCACATGCTAAAAAGAAATCCTTGTCTGACAAACTAAAAATTTCTACTTCCTCAACTTGGTTGAACGCTTCGATAGTAATGAATTCATCCGATAAATAATTCAACAACTTAGGATATAAACTATATCTTGCAGAAGTCAATTCAATATCATTATGATTTGTATACAAATGAATTAACGCTTTTGAATGTGGAATAATTTGAATTTGTTCAAACATTCTACCTTCAACTAAATTATCTGAAATTAATTTTTCACCTTTTGCATTTAAATTATTTCTAGCAACTAGAACTTCTAATAAAATCTTATATCCTTCTCCAGTAATAAATACTGGTATATTTTGTTGAAGTAAAAACTCAATTATTCCACCCAAAAAGAATTCATTTTTATAAGGTCCTGGACTTATCCAAATCCCATCATATTCTTTTAGCTGATTTGAAGTTAATTGACTAGCTTCATTTAATTTAATCCAATAATAACTTATTTCAACATCTAAAAAATAAGAAGCATGATCTAAAGCCAAATTAGTAGCATGATGGGCATTATACGTAAAATTATAATCCCCAATGATTGCTATTTTTATTGTTTGGCTCATAGCATTAAACTAAGATTAGTTATTGTCGTGTAAACCAGCCTTTAAAAACAGCATTTTTGACTTCTAAAAAGTCATTGTTTTTTGTAACTGGATTTAAATGATATAAATGACAATTAAAAGTCAATGTAAACAGACAATAATCCGTATTTATATCTGAGTCATAACTAATATTTGTAATTGTTACATTTTGAGGATAAATTGAAGCTGAATCCGAAACCCATTCAGTTCCAAGATTGTCTTTATAACGAACCTCAAAACCTTGTTTACCTCCAACTGAATATGTTGGTGGCGCTGTTTTAAAAGCGTCAAAAAAATCATTAAATAACTTTTTAGTAGCAAAAGCATCATTCGTTTTAATCCAATATATACTTCCAAGCGATACCGAAATCTCACCACTTGAACTAACAGAGGAAATCTTAGATTTATATATTGCAGAATTTTGTTTACCATCAGAGGATGTCAACAATTTGTCTTGTGATGGTGTACAAGTATAATCATCTACATTTTGTAACCATTTAATATCTGTACCGTCTATGACACCTACGAAGGAACTTCTCAATCCAACAGATTTAGTTGGAGCTGGAATTATCTCATGCTTAATACAACTAATTAAAAATAAAACAGGTAAAAAATAAAAAAACACATTTTTTCTCATAGCAAACTAGATATTAGACTCAAAAGAGTTATAATTATTCAAATATATAAAAATAAGACGTATGAAAAATAGCTTGGTTGTTTTTATTTAGCTTGAGATAGGTTACTTATCTCAGAATAACATGTTTCAAACAGTTAAAAAGTAAATTTCGGTAACAGCGAAAAAAAATACTAGATAAAAAACAAAAATAGCAATCATTAAGCTCTTATTTGTCGTAATGGATGGAATTCTTCCAGTTCGAAAAAAGGGATTTCAATCTCCTGTGTTTCGTTTTTATTAAAATAATATAAATCATCACCATCAGCCAATTTAGTTGATTTAAAATAGCTATACAAGTCACTAATTTTAGCTATTTTCTGAATTTTTCCAATTAATCGATTTAAATCCGAAAAATTTAAAATTAAGTCGTTTGTATATTGCAAACTGCCTTTCGTTACAACACATTTTACAGAAACCTCATTATAACTGGTTTGAAATTCAATAGTTTGTATTTCAATTTTATCGAATAGAGAAATCATCTTATTTAGTTTTTAATTTTGACGAAGTTACCTAGTGAAGCACGTAAAATAATTACGTTCTACTTTGGATTCAAAAAAAACAAAAAAAAATTGTAAAAAGGGATTAGAGAACTATCTTTGTTGATATACAATACCAAAAATATGAAATACGATAGAATTTCTTCTCTATTATTTATAAAAAACAGAGCTAAATTTAGCTCAAAAATGCATGGGAAAACTTTAGCGATTTTTAATTCTAATGACATTTATCCAGTAAGTGCTGACAGTACAATTCCATTTCAACAGCATCGAGATATTTTTTATTTATCTGGTGTAGATCAGGAAGAATCAATATTAGTTATTTTCCCAAGTGCGAATAATGAAAGTCATAGAGAAATATTATTCTTAAAAGAAACCAATGATACGATTGCGATTTGGGAGGGTGAAAAATTATCTAAAGCTCAAGCATTTGAAGTTTCTGGTATTAAAACGGTATATTGGCTTCATCAGTTTGAGAATATTTTTAACCAATTAATGGCAGAATCCGAAGGTATTTATTTTAACACAAATGAACATCTAAGAGCAGGAAAAGATACAGAAACACGTGAAGATCGTTTTATAAAAAAATGTAAAAATGAATATCCTGCACATGCAGTTTACAAGAGTGCTCCTATTTTACATGCCATTCGTTCAGTTAAAGAATCGGAGGAATTACACTTGTTGCAAAAAGCTTGTGACATTACACATAAAGGTATAAATCGATTGTTAAAATTCATTAAACCAGGAGTTTGGGAATATGAAATTGAAGCCGAACTAGCTCATGAATTTTTAATGAATCGTTCCAGAGGGTTTGCATATACACCAATTGTAGCATCTGGAAAAAACGCATGTGTTTTACACTATATTGAAAATAATAAACAATGTCAATCTGGCGAATTAATATTATTAGATGTTGGTGCTGAGTACGCAAATTACGCATCTGATTTAACTCGATGTTTACCAGTCAATGGGAAATTTACGGAACGCCAAAAAGAAGTTTACAATTCCGTTCTACATGTAAAGAATGAAGCTCAAAAAATGTTACTTCCTGGAATCATTATTCCTGAATATCAACTAGAGGTAGGGCGATTAATGGAAAGTGAATTAATAAAATTAAAATTAATAGATTCAACTGATATTAAAAATCAAGATCCTGCCTGGCCAGCATACAAGAAATATTTTATGCATGGAACATCTCATTTTTTAGGATTAGATACACATGATGTAGGATTATTTCATGAACCAATAAAAGCAGGAATGGTATTCACCTGTGAGCCTGGAATTTACATTCCAGAAGAAGGAATTGGTATACGTATTGAGGACGATTTGGTAGTTCAAGATAATGAGTCTCCATTTAATTTAATGGGTAATATTCCTATTGAAGTGGATGAGATAGAAACACTAATGAACGCTTAAATGTCCGATATATATTTAAGTATTAAAGGATCTGGAAAACCGGTATTATTTCTACATGGATTTTTAGAAACATCCACCATGTGGAAGTATTTAGATTTTACGGATAACGCAATACAATGTATCTATATAGACATCCCTGGGCATGGAAAATCACACGTGCCAAAAGAAACAGAAATTAGTATTGATTCAATAGCATCAATAATCATACAAAAGTTACTAAAAGAAGGAATAAACACATTTGATATTGTAGGGCATTCTATGGGAGGATATATTGCATTATCCATTGCCAAGCAAGTTGATTTTAAACCAAAAGTTGTATTATTAAATTCCAATTTTTGGGATGACACTTTAGAGAAGAAGAAAAATCGTGATCGTGTCATAAATATTATTTCAAGTAATAAAGATTTATTTATACAAGAAGCTATACCTGGATTATTTGTAAAATCTAACGAAAATAAAGAAGCAATAAATCAGTTAATTAATGAAGCAAAAAATTTAACTGTAGAAGGAATAACATTTGCAAGTATTGCGATGCGTGATAGGCCAGATTTAACAAGTTTTGCTCAAACGATTTCGCATGAATTAGTTTGTATTCAAGGTGAAAAAGATTCTATAGTTACTGAATTTGATATGAAAACAAAATGTGATAATAAAATCCCATTTATTACAATTCCAAATGCTGGTCATATGTCGCATATAGAGGCAAGTGATATTGTACAGAAAACGATAATTGATTTGATATTAGATAGATTATAAATCATCTTCAATGTCAATTAGACGTTGAAAATCTTGAATCAATAACGCAATTTCGCTCATTAATACTCCTTTTTGGCTACCTTTATCAGGATTAGATTCTGCATACTCTCCGAGTAACACTTGAGCTTCCATAACAGATTTTTCAGAAAAAGGACCTTCCAAATTTTCAATAATTGTCAAACATTCTAGAGTTACCATAAAATCTCCTTTGATAGCTAGATCAACAAAAACATCTAAATATTCCGTGTAATCTAGAGGAGAATTCCATAAAGTAGATAAAATTAATTGTTGTAAAGTTTGTAAATCTTTTTCTCGAATTAAATCTATCATCACAATTCTTGCTTTCTGATCTTTCAAACAAGATAAAAACTCCAGAATTAAAGTGTTTTTTTCAGAGGGTCCTTTAGGATCTAATTGAGTTACAATTTGATTTAATATACTTGGTTCTCCAACAATTTTCAATCCTTCCAATGCAGATTTAATTTTACTAGGAATATTAGATTTTACATCAATTAATAGCGCATTAATTTTTGTTTGTTTGGTAGTTGATATTTTTTTTGTTTTCTCCTCCATACTATTTGATTTTGAACAAATTTACAAAATAACGAATGAAAGTTCATTTCAAAAATTAGTTTAACTGAAACTTTAATAGTAAAAAGACGTATATATTCGAAAAAGTAGATTATAATGGCAGTAATACGTACACCAAAAAAAATAATTTTATCGAGTTTAAATACCGAAAAAATTATTTCATTTACTCTAATTGGAATTTTTTGTTTTTTACTTATAATAAGTGCATTCTTGTATAATTTTATAGGTATGAGTTGGGAGAATTTATTCATTCATTGTATGATGATTTGTGTCTTTATTTTATTCTTTTTTTCATTAAATAAAATAAGTCAAGTAAGCATAATAGGAGATTGTGTCATCGTGAAAAAATCAAACTCTAGTCGAATAGTAACCCCAATAAAAGCAATCAAAAAAGTACGACATATACCAATATTTAAATTTCAGTTGTATTCTTTAGAATTTAGATTAGATGGACATAATCAAAAAGTTCGATTCCTTAGTACACTAGATAAAATATCTGACATTCAGTTACTAACTACTCACAAACGTTCACAAGCTGTCTAATTTATTTTCTTTTCACAAATGAAAATACTATTGGAACAATAAAAATTCCAATAGTCAATAATGAAACAAACATGTCTGCAGTTTCACTTTTCATAAAAATAGAAAGAGATTGTGTTGGAAAAAAATGTTCGTAAATAGAGAATGATAATTTCAGACCTAAAATTGCGATCACTAAAAAGGCAGATGATTCCAGGAAAGGGAATTTCTCCATCAAATTGACAAACCACTGAGCAACAAATCTCATTGCTAGAATACCAATAAAAACTCCGATACAAATTAAAATAGTATTTGGCGTATAAGCTACAGCGGCAAACACATTATCTATTGAAAAGGCCATATCCATTAACTCTACTAATGCAATAGTAGCCCAAAAATTACCAAAATATCCAACTGTTTTTCTGTATAACCAATTAGCATTTTTATCTACTGATTCTTCATTATTTGGAGGAAGTTGTTTTTTCTTCCACCAGTCAAAAACCAAGTATAATAAATAAAGTCCGCCAATTGGTTTTAACCACCAAATTTTAATTAAAATAGAAGCAAATAATAATGCTAAACCTCTAAATAAATACGCTCCTAAAATACCATATTTCAATGCTTTTTTACGTTGATTATCAGGCAAATCAAGTACCATAGTAGCTAGAACAGCAGCATTATCAATAGATAATAGACTTTCAATCAACACTAAATTGCCAATTATAATTAATGATTGAGTGGGGTTATCAAAGATTTGTTGAACTAAAACGTGCATAAAAATATATTTGGGACAAAGTTAAACTAAAAATGCCCATCAAGGATGAGCATTTTAATTCAAAAAAAGAAAAAATTATTTTGTTTTAAGAATTGTATCATATTTTTTCTCATCCGGGCTTAAAAGCAAAGCCTTTTTAAAATATGTCACAGCTTCATCTTTATTCCCTAAATTAAATTTAATCCAACCAGCTAAATTTACACCATCGAAATTAAAAGGATAACAATTAATATAAGTAGTGATGAAAGGTAATGACGCTTTATAATCAGCTCTATTATAATAGATCAAAGCTAAGTTGTAATTAGCAACAGCATGTGTCGGATCAATTGCTAAAACAGCTTTATATTGTTCTATCACTAAATCCCATTTTTCTTGTGAAGCGAGTGTATATATATATCCCATTCTAGCCTCTAAACTTTTCGGGGATAGTTCAACTGCTTTTTTATAACGTAAAGCAGCGTCATTAAATTTAGCGTTGCAATAATACAGCCATGCTAAACGAACATTAATTTCATAGGTGTTCAAATTTGCATATGGTGTCAAAACCTCAATTGCCTTGGCATATTTTAGGTTATATTCTTCTATGTAACTTTGTTTAAATGCATTTCTCATTTCAATTTCATTTTGTGAAAATGAGAAAATCGTCATTAAAATAAACAAACCTAGAGTTGCAATTTTTTTCATTTCATTTTTCATAATTTTGATTTTTATTAATTTACATTATTTATTTTATTCCCAACACTTTATTAAAACTTGTATCGTAAGGGTTTACCATTAAAGCCTTTTTGAAAAAAACGTATGCTTCTTCTTTTTTCCCAACACTATATTTAACCCAGCCAGCTAAACTATTTCCATCATAATCAAATGGATAAAGATTTACATATTTTTGCAAATATTTCCATGAATTTCCATAATCACCACGATTGTAATAAATTAATGACAGACGATAGTTGGCAGTTGCGTTATACACATCAATCTTTATGATTGCCAAATAATTATCTACGACTTGGTCCCATTTTTCTAATGCACCTAATGGATAAACAATACCAAGTTTTGCCTCAATACTAAGTGGCATTTTAGCAATTGCTTTTTTATAATAAATAATGGATTCAGTATACTTTCCTGCTTTATAGCTTAACCAACCTAAACGTAAATTTAATTCATAGGAGGTAGGTTCATATACACCCATCAAATCCTCCATTGCTTTTTGATATTTCAACTGATATTCAGAATCATAACTTTTTTTCAAAGCATCACGCACAGCATTGTCGGATTGAGAAAAAGTGAAACTTGAGCAAACTATTAGGAACAATAGTACCCAAGATTTTTTACTTAAAATTTCCATACTAGATTTAAGATTAATGAATGATTTAAATAATTATCTGTATAAGTCATGAAAGTAGATTTCTTTGTACTATAATAACGATCATAGCTTGATTCTCTTTTCAATACGTCATAACGAAGACCAAAATTAAGTTTTTGCGATAAATAATAAGTAAGATTCAAACCTGATTTCATCGTGATTATGTCCGAAATATTATATACTACATAAGCATTTCCTTCAGTAAAGTATTTAAGATTTCCTCCATAAAAATAGGTCTCATACCACAGTTTTTCTGTCAACTTCCCTCCTATTTTCGCGAAATAAACAGTTCTAGTATTTGATCGATCTTTCGACAAACCTAACCCTGCACTTATATTAAGATTAAAATTACCGAAAGGCAAATAATTAAGTTGTGAGGAATATTGGGTGATTGAAATTGCATCAATATAATTATATCCTAAGCTAATGGTAGGAATAATTTTACCAAAATTTTTAGACAGACTTATGTTTGTTACAAAATTCCCTTTAAAAACCTTATAGTCCGCATAACTATAATTAAAAGTAGTTGAATCATAACTCGCTTTCATTTTAGTTTGAGAATAATACATGTATTGTCCACCAACTTGAAGGTTGAAATTTTTAGGAAGTGTAATTGATAAACCTGTATATGCTTGGTATTGTGATAAAGTATATGATTTAGCAACATCATTAATCGATGGTGTTAGAGCTAAATTAATTGCATCCCAAACATAGGTTTTAGTATAAATATGTTGTTCACGATTATTCTGAACTAATGATAGACCTGAATACGCCTTGATACGTTTAGAGATTGGATAACTAAACCCAAATTGATAATACAGAATCGATTTCATGCGATCAGATTCAGCATAAATACCATTTCCATGAAGGGAGGTGTCTTTTGTGTCTTTCGCTAGAAAAACCGAACTGTCTTGTTTATTCGAATAATTTGTAAACTGATAGCCCGATTCAAAAATAAATGATTTTTGAAACTTAATTTGTTTCATATAGAATTCTTGATAGCTAAATGGCATTTTAGCAATTATTAGCTTAGCATCTTCTATATTCTCCATATACAAATATGAATAAAATAAAAACTCCTTTGTATACATATCAGAGGGATAATACTCAAGTGCTTTACGAAGATGAATCGAAGCCATATAAAACTCATTTTTATTAAAATAAGAAACACCTGTTCTAACACGTAGGAAGTAAGAATCTATTCCTTCTGACAATGCTTTATGGGTTAATTCTACTAACTCTTTGTGCTTAACTTTAGTAAAATAAACATAGGATGCACTATCTACAAAAGACTCTTTAAGTTTAATATTTTTTTGGGACCAAGTAACAATGGATACCAAGCTAAGAAATATTAATAAATGTAATTTTCGCATATAGCAACAATTTTAGTTTTTGAAGTTGTAATTATAAATTCATTGATTTTATTCACTCTTAAATTTGTACTATACTGAAACGCTTTCGATTTAAAACCTAATACTCTAATTTCTGCAGAAGATTCTAAAATAATTTCAGAAGTAATATTTATATCGTCAATAAATACATATTTCATTGTAAAATTTGCACTTACAAAACGATAAAATGGCGCGAAAAAATCTTGTATAAAGTTTAAAAACTTTATAGAAATAGTAGCAATTGGGTAATTTTCGATTATGATTAAATCTTGATAATATCCCAGTGCTAATTTATAATTCGCTAAATAAAAATGATATAACAAAGACTTTTTAGATCCGTAGAAGCTTGTGAATACAATCATATTTCCATCATTATAAAAATATGCTACTGCTTTCGTGTCGTGGCAAAAAATATAGGAAGCATTGATACTATCTGTGAAAACTTCCCAATTTTGTGTTTTCAACTCTTTACCTTCCTCTTTAATTTTCCAATTTAATTTAGCTCCAGGAATTAGTTCATAAGCTGACTTTAACAAAGGATTTACTTCAATACCTTGAATTAATTCACCTTCTATTGGTTTAGAAAATGTATGAAGGCTAAATTTTTTATTTTCACGTTTTATGTAATATGCAAGAGGAAAATCTAAAGTTTTAGCACCAATAAAAGGGGATTCCTGTAACTGGAAATGAATGTGAGGCTCAGGAGACCGTCCAGAATTTCCACAATAAGCTATAATCTCCCCTTTTTTAACAAAATCCCCAACTCCATATTTCAATGAACCCATTTTAAGATGACTTACTTGACTATATAATCCATCTGCATGATAAATCACCATCGAATTACCCCAGTTTTGAAGTGTATTTACTCCTTTAACATCATTATCTTCGACATTATCCACTATTGCTGAAACATAACCATCTGCACAAGCTACAACAGGTTTATTAAAGCAATAAAAATCATCTACAGTTTGACCTGGATTTTGGTAGGATTTCATTTCATTATCCAAAATAATAAAATCAAATGCCTTGCTCCATTCTCCTAAATGTGTAATTTTTCCATCATGAGCTTGTGAGACCATCCATTCACCCCAAAAAGGTAAATGAATTGGAAAAAAGTTAAACAAACGCAATCTATGATTAGAGTTAAGAAAATTATATAAGTTTTTTTCTGGACTAAATTCCTGGTGGTAAACTCTATGAATATACTTAAATGAAACTCGATAATTTAGCACATACAAAAATAAAATAGTTAGTAACGTAAATGGTAAAGAATAAGGCGCCAACCCAACCATGTATAATATTTTGTTTAAACCAAATAAAATAATAATTAATAAAGGAGTAAGTACAACAGTGATTAAGTAACTAGCAAAACATGGAACCAAATAAATCCCACCTATTGCAATTGCTAAAAAAATGAAATTTAGACCAATAAACTTCTCATAAAAATCTGCTACATCACCTCCTAAAATTGGGTAGAAAAAATAGGCCGTTACAAATCCTAAGATCGATAAACTAAAAGCAATACGTGAATAAATCAATAAACCCAAGGCAATTAGTAGTCCTGAAAGAACATTAGATTGAAAAAATAAAGATGATAACGACTTTAAATAGACATTTACCATTTTAGGGAATTGAAGAAAATTCTGTTCCAATTGATCTATGATTTCCATCCAGTGTGCCAAGTTAAAACCAGAAGCTTTTTGTTTTTCATTCAAGGAATAGATAAGTTCAGGATGAACCTGCATTGTGTGCATTGACGGAAACGCACTAAAAACAAGCCAAATAGATATTAAAAATGGAAAACTTAAAGTTGGTAAATTATATTTATGTAATATACCATGTACCAAAAACGAAATCAAAGTAGAGAAAATTCCTACACAAATAATGACTAATAATACCGTTTGGTTAAACGAATAAAAATGAGCAATTCCACTAGCTACCAACATTGCATCATATCCGTGATATCCTTTTCGAATAAAATCTTTATTCAATCCTATAATACGGGAAAAAACATTTGCAGAAATAACACCTATTAATCCACAAATACCAGCTAAAGGATCTATAAAAGATGCCAATAAAAGTAACAGACCAAAAAGTACATTATTTGAAAAGAAAACTACTGCATAACTATTGACAATAGTGTCGAAGCTATACAGTAATCCTTTTTTAGCTATAGAAAGCCATTTATTCATCCTTCAAAATTACAAATTAAACGTTTTCAAATGATCTGGCATTCTTTCTGGCTCAGTAATTGTTTTAACTGTTTCGTTTTCTCGAATAATATGAGAATTTCCATTTGTATCAATCAAAGTTACTTTTGGTCTCATAGCAATAAATTGCATCCATTGTGTCATGTTGTATGCACCTACTTTATGAACTACCACATGGTCTCCTCTATTTAATGCAGGTAGAGTTACACTAGACCTTACAACATCAATATTCATACATAACGGACCATAGATTACCATATCTTCTGTATGTGAAGAAAACTCTTGTGCAGGTGTAATTTTGTGTTCGTACCAGAATGCCGTGAATAATATGTTAACTCCAAAATCCATAATTGTTGCTCTTCTACCGTCAGATAATCGCTTGTTTGCAATTACACTTCCTAATAGGTAACCAGCATCATCAATCATTGCACGACCTGTCTCTAAAATTAATAATGGTAAATCTTCTTTTTTGTATCCGTAATTTAAGATAGTATTTGTGATTACCTCAGCGAACTCATCAATGGATGGAATCATATCTGGTCCAGGTAAATAAGCACCTCTAAGAGTATTTGCTGATGGAAAACCTCCTCCTAAATCTAAATATTGAATCGTTTTGTTAAATACATACTTGATATTAACAGCTAAATCAGAAAGTTTAGAAGCAGCTACTGCATAAGCATTTGGATCTAACATAAAAGTTCCAATATGACAGTGAAGACCAACCATTTCTAGGTATTCAGAAGCCATTATTTTATTAATTGCATTCCAAGCTTGACCAGACTCATAATTGAATCCAAAACGATCCCACATTGGGTATACACCAGTATCCATGTTTACACGAATTGCAACTTTTGCTGTTTTTTTCAATTCTTGCGTCAATTCAATTAAATCGTATAATTCATCAAAATGATCAACGTGGATATATGAATTATTTTCAAGTGCAACTTTTAAATCTGCTTTTGTTTTTTCAGGACCATTAAAAATGATTTTATTTCCAGGAACGCCGTTTTCAATCGCTTTTGTATATTCAAAAATAGATACAACTTCAGCCCAAGAACCTTCTTGGTGAAATACGTTACACACTGCATCGATGTAATTTGTTTTGTAACTCCAAGCGAATTGTACTTTTGGATAACGCGTTTTAAAAGCACGTACCGCGTTTTGGTAAGTTTTACGAATAGTTCTTTCAGAGATAACGAAACATGGAGATCCATACTTGTTAATTAATTCTTTTACAGAAACACCATCGATGTGTGTAAAAGGAGCATATTCCGTTCTTGTGCCGAATTTATTCATTAATCCTGTATTCATTTTACGGATAGCAGGACGTTCGTATTTTAATTTTTCAGTTTTCATTTTGTTTCGTATTAAATAGTTATTTATAATTCTCCGAAAGCGGATATTTTTTGAAATTCAGATACATCTGTAATTAAGTCCCATGCATAACGGATAAATAATTTGCCAACAGCATAAGACGTATAAGGTTCTACTTTTTCACCTAGCGCTAATTTAACGAGTGATGCTGGTTGATTTTGTCCAGCTCCAACTGTTAAGTATATCCAAGCTGGAAAACGAGGATTCACTTCCATGATGTAAGGCTTTCCATCATTTGTACGCATGATTTCGATTTCGAAACCACCTCTCCATTTTGTAGCACTTATAAATTTTGATGCCAAATCGATCAGAGACTGTTCTTCAAGCGTGATTCCAGCCCATGCTTTACCTTTATCTGTGATAAACAATTTACGCATAGGAACAGCAGAAATAGTATTTCCTTCTCCGTCACCTAAAGCTGCAATGTTTACTTCTGTTCCTGAAATAAACTCTTGTACAATAATAGGAAGTCCCCATTTAGCATTCAATTTATGATATGCCTTTTGTGCTTGTTCTAAGGTATAAGCAACTGTAGCTTCGTAATATTTACCTTTAACAACGATAGGATATTCAAATTCTTTAGCTACTCCAGCTAATTCACTAACATCATAAATAGTTTTGTCTCTAGGAATTAAAAATCCATGCTTTTCTCCAAACTTGAATAGATTTACTTTATCTCTTGCTTCAAATTGTTCATTAGAAGGTAAAAATGTCGCTATACCGATTTCTTTAAGTTGTTTCGAAATTTTGATGAAATTGTGTAATTCCGCATCAAAATTTGGAATGATAACATCAATTTTTTCAACTGAATGAATGTATTCCAATCTACTCATCAAAGTATCAGTTCCTGCAGCTGGATATGGTATTTGATACACTTTATCTGCAATACCTTCCATATAAATTCCAGGTTCAAGAGACTCATAGGATAATCCGATGATTCTAACGTCGAAATCCTCACAATCGCGGATCCCACGTATTACAGCAACTCCTGGTCCAGGACTATCAACAGCATTTAAGCCAGTGACTGCAACTGTAAGTTTACGTTTTATTGAACTAGACATGACTAACTAAAAAATGGTCTTGTAATTGAGAAATAAAATCTTCATAATCTTTCTCGAACGCACCTGGTTCAACATCATATTTTGCACTCATTTCTTTCTTAATCTCAGTTAGTTTTTTTCCTTCTTTCATTAATCGAATGATATCAGCACCAACTGCATTTGTTGAGAAAGAATCTCCGTTAGATGGGTTAAAGATAAAACCGCTATCACTAACCGCTAAATTTGAATTTATTTTCATGTTTTCTATTTTTAATATTTGTTGTTATCTACACTTCAAATATGGAAAATAAAAGAATTGAAGAAAATTAAAAGATACGAAGGGGGATAAAAAAGATACGAAAAGGTGATTTTCATCGAAAAACAAATCTAATCTTCTTCAGAAATTTCTAATCCTAAAGATTTATATAAAGGTACTTTATAGCTATCTCCAATGAATAGTTCTGTTTCTTCAATGGTAAGCCGTGTTTTCTTAATCGATGAAATTTTACTCAAATTAACGATATACGATTTATGTACTCGTTTAAAACCTAATAATTCTAATCTTTCCTCTATAGACTTCATACTCATACGCGTAACAATTGGTTTGGAAGAATTAGTCAGAAATATTTTGATATAATCTTTCAATCCTTCGATGTATGAAATATCAGGAATATTCACTTTCACCAAACTGTAATCAGAATTTACAAATAGATAATCTGGTGGCAATTGCTTTAAAACAGATGGTGTAGAATTATTGATTAAACTATGTGATTCTTTTACTTTAAGTACGCTTTTATAAAAACGATCAAAAGAAAATGGTTTTACCAAATAATCAATCACATCTAATTCGAAACCTTCTAAGGCATATTTTTTATAGGCTGTAGAAAAAATGATGTACGGTTTTTGTTTCAACGACTGAACAAATTGAATCCCATTGATTTCAGGCATTTCAATATCTACAAAAATTAAGTCTATTTGTTCAACTTCTAGTACCTCATACGCTTGGATAGCATTTCTACAAGTTGTAACCAATTGTAAAAATGGCACCTTTTGCACAAAATCAGCCATCATTTCCAATGCCAATGGCTCATCATCAATACAAATACATTTAATCATCTTATAAAATAGCTAGAGACAAAGATACATAATACCAGTTAGATTCTTTTCTAACAGTGAGTTCGTATTTAGAAGGATATAATAAATCCAAACGACGTTTTACATTTACAAGCCCAATTCCTTGGTTTTTTGAATCAAATTTGGAAATAGATTCCTTAAATTTATTGTTTACATCTAATTGAAACTTATTGTTTTTAATATAAATGTGAATTTCAATTTCTGGAGAATCAATAACGGATGTTCCATGTTTAAATGCATTTTCGATATAAGGAATCAATAACATAGGCTCAATATTCAATTCTAACTCAGAAGGAATATCTAGGTTTTGGAATATCTTAACAGTATCTCCGAAACGAATAGTTTGTAGATCAATATAATCAGAAATATATTCTAATTCGTCATGGATAGAAACTTTATCTTCATCTGATACATACAACATATATCGAATAATAGATGCTAATTTTAACAAGCTATTCTCTGCTTTGTCTGATTTTTTACGCACTAATATTATACTACTATTTAATGCATTAAAAATAAAATGTGGACTTATTTGAGAACGAAGAAACGATAATTCAGTTTTTAAATTTTCGGTCTCTTTTTCTTTCCTTAATTTTTCTTCACGAAAACGATCAGTCAATAAACGGTAGGAAATACTAATGAAAAGAATAAAAAGTAAAGGAAGCAATAGAGCGATCAATTGATTTCCTCGAATACTATCTGGCGATGGTATTCCTCGACCTAGATTTGGAGGTGGTATATAAGTTGGTAAAAAAGGGAAAATCAAGTATGAGATCCAAAGAATTGTAATAACCAATATGACAAGGAATACAATATAAATTAACGTGCTTTTCTTTAAGATTTTCGGTATTAGAAAAGTACTATTAAAGTAGAAAACGAAGATAAAATAAAGGTGATTAACTAATAAATGTTCATCCAAAAGTTGAATTCCCTCATTTGGTATTGGTTGTACACCTTTAGGATCTACAAAAGGAACTAAATAAAAAGCTATCCAAAAAAGAAGATGTAAAGTGAAATTAAAGAGAGAAATTTTCATCGATTATTTTTTTTTCTTTTTCCCTTTTTTAGTGTCTTTTTTAGCTGTTTTTAAATTCTCAACCGGAGAAAGTAACTTTTGTTCTGCCAAATCTGGGTCAAAGTCCATTCCTCTTACAAAACCTTCTGTTCGACGATTTAACGAATGAAGTTTTTCAAATTTAATTGGATCTTTAATTTTAAACTGCGTAATGTATTTTTCTGTTAACACAACAGTTTTTCCTTTTTCGTCAATCCATTTTACTGGTTCTTTTTCACCTTTTCCAACAGGTATCAATCGTCTAATATCAATTCCTTTTTCTTCAACTAGGTATTGTACACATTCACGAGCTCTATTGTTAGAAAGTTTTAAATTGAACTCATCATTACCTCTACAGTCAGTATGAGAACTTAACTCCAAAATCATTTTAGGATATTTCATCAATACATCATAAACAAAGTTTAATGAATCCTTAGAACTAATAGTAGAATCTTGAAGTAACTCCCATTTACCAAATGCATAACGAACTTCAGGAATACGTATTTTCTCTTCTGGTATCAATAATGGTACATCAATAATAAAATTTTGATCATAACGTAAACCACGTGTTGTAAATTGCGTTTCACTTTTATTTTTCTCAGCACCAACACGGTAAGTTAGTATAGTATAGTCTGTGTTTTCTTTAATTACACGTTCTCCATTTGCTTTATTTTCAAAGAATATCACTCCTTTCTTGTCTGTAAATCCTTCCACTTTGGAGCTATCTGAACCTATAATAACTACCTTCACACTTCCTAATTTCTTTTCAATTTGACCTAGTTTACTTACAATGATTTTGATATCATATTTGTTAGGAGGTAATTGATATTTGTATAAATCAGTTTTAAATGTCTTACCTAATCCGGTTTTTCTTTCTGATGTAAAATAACCTTCTGTATCGTTTATTTCAATCAAACTAAATTCATTGGCTTCAGAATTACGTGGGTATCCAATATTTTCAGCTTTCTCCCATGAATTTTTTCCGTTTGCAGAATTTTTTATTGCTTTAAAAATATCCAATCCACCTAGCCCTGGTCTACCGTCTGATGAAAAATATAAATCTTCATAAGCATTGAAAGTTGGAAACATTTCGTTGCCTGCAGAATTAATTTCAGGCCCTAAATTTACAGGAGGAGACCAGATATCCGCTTTTTTGGAATAAGTTGAACTCCATAAATCTTTACCTCCAAAACCGCCTGGAAGTTCTGCAACAAAAATTAAAAAATTACCATCTGCAGAAACACATGGATGACCAATTGAAACTGAATCCGCATTTTTCAATGGTAATTTAATTGGTTCAGCCCAATCTTTACCTCTTAGTTCTGATACCCATATTTCACATCCTAGATTTTTATTTTTTTCATATGGACAACGTGTAAAAAACATTTTTTTGAATTTGCTGTCAAAAGCAACAGTTCCTTCATTAAATTCTGTGTTTATTTTTTCACCTGGTAATAATACAGGTTCACCAAAATTTCCTTTTTTATCAATTTGAGTTAACCACAAATCCATATGAGTTTCACCAGTTCTCGGATCTATATCACCTCCTAAAGGACTTGTTCTGTCAGAACTAAAAACAATTGAAGTTTTCTTTTTATCTGCAAAAACAGTAGACATATCAATACTCTCTTTATTTAATACTGAGATATTTGTAATAATATGATTAGTTTTATTAGACATGAATTTAGCAACCTCTTTGCATGCTACTATACCAGCATCAGCTCGTGTATCTGTCGGAGCTAAAGATTTGTAAGCATTATAATTCTCAATCGCTAAATTGTAATCTCCCATGTATCGAATCATCTCTGCATAGTAGAATAAGGCTTGAGGATTAATCGACTGATAATTAACCACTAATGCTTTTTGATACCAATCTAAAGCATTTTTATAATCTTCCAACATACGATAACACTCCCCTGTTTTAAAAGCCATATCCCCTTTTCGTTCAGAAGCTTTTCGACTTTTTGGATTTACTTTATCAAAAGCATGTATTGTGAGTTTAACAGCCTCAATATAATTTTCATCTTGAAATGCCTTATTTGCTTTTTTTATCTCTTTAGGCTCTTGCCCAAAAGCCTGAAAAGCAAGTGTTAACACACAAAAAAAGAATATATTACGAAATAACATAATGTTGTACCAATTTAATTCAAACAAAAAGAATTTGAAAGTAAGTATAAATCATGAAACTACAAAATCATAGGCCAAAATTCCTATTCCCTAGAACCCTGGGTGTAATTCTCCCACTTTTTTAAAATTTCTTGAAAACCTTTTGGTAAATCCGAATCAAAACTTAATAAATTACCCGTTATTGGATGAACAAATCCTAATGTTTTAGCGTGTAAAGCTTGACCTGGGATCAGAGAAAAACAATTTTCCACAAATTGCTTATATTTTGTGTGTGTTGTCCCTCGTAATATTGCATCTCCCCCATATTCATTATCGTTAAATAAAGGGTGTCCAATTGATTTCATGTGAGCACGAATTTGATGAGTTCGACCAGTTTCTAACTTACACTCAATCAAAGTCACCAACCCAAAACGTTGTAACACTTTAAAATGTGTCACCGCATGTTTACCATGTTCACTTCCTTCAGGAAAAACAGCCATAACCTTTCTGTTTTTCAACGACCTGCCAATATTACCAATAACAGTTCCATCGTCTTCTTTTACATCTCCCCAAACAAGTGCATTATATCTACGTTCTGTAGAACGATCAAAAAATTGCTTTGCTAAATGTGTAAGTACAAATTCTGTTTTTGCAATCACCATTAATCCAGTAGTATTCTTATCCAAACGATGAACTAATCCTGGTCTACCAGAATAGTCTTGAGTCTTAATTGGTAAATTATCAAAATGATACACTAAGGCATTTACTAGCGTACCCGTATAATTCCCATAACCAGGATGGACTACCATTTCAGATGGTTTATGAACTACAGCTAAATATTCATCTTCAAACTCAATTTTGATTGGAATATTTTCTGGTATTAATTCAATTTCTCGAATTGGGTAAGGAAAAACTACAGAAATTTCATCTCCTGGTTTTACTTTGTAATTTGGTTTGATTGCAACTTTATTCGCTAATACATTGCCATTTCTGGCAGCTACTTGTATCTTATTTCTTGACGTATTTGGTAAGCGGTCAATTAAAAACTTATCGATTCGAATAACTTCTTGACCTTTATCAACTGTAAATTTATGATGTTCAAATAACTCATCTTCTCCAGCGTTTTCTTCCCATTCGGCATCATTGAAATTATCCATTATAGTTTGCTTATTTTATATGTTTGACCTGTTTTTATGTCTTGAAATAAATAGATTCCTATAGGATAATCCATCATATAAATTTTTGATGTATTAGCATCAACTTGTTGCAATATTTTTCCTTGAATATCGAAAATAACTCCTCCTTCAAATCCTTCATAATTTGGATAGATTGTAAAATATTCCTGAGTTGGATTTGGAAATATTTTAATTGTTTGTATCTCATCTGAATCAAATTCACTTAATCCAACGTGTTTATTTAAATTTGAGGTAAAAATAGGTCGCATCATTAAAGCTCCTTTTGTAAATGACTTATTCCAGCTAGTACCAGAATTCGCATAATACAACTTTGCATTTGTGATTGTATTCGCATCAAAACCTATATTAAGTGGGTCTTGATCAAATTGTTTTACACCTACAAAAAATTTACCTGAAATAGGTAAACGTTTAAAATCTTTGAAATAGTAATTTGTATAACTATTTCGCTTTTTTTGATAAATCGGTTGTTGAGGTGCAAAATCTTCATCTTTATAAATTACATTATTAGGCAATCCATTTTTCTCATCCCATACATAGAGTGAAAATAATTTCTTGGACTTATCATTTACAGTTGGGACAAAATGTATGGCAACACCTAGTAAAGAATCTGACATGTAAGGTTCAAACATATATGCTAATGTTGCAGATGGTGTTTTCAAACCATAAGCTAACTCTGCACTTCCATCATCATAGGCATAATAATCTTTAAATATTTGATAGGAATATGAAGTGTCGTTTTGTACATAAGCTGGATAATATTTTTGTTCAAAAGGTGCAGGAATGATCGTTTTCACTATAAAAGTAGCAGTATCATCAGCATTCACAGGAAAAGTAAAAGATTCTTTTGAAAAATCAAAATAATCAATATACGTAGTTAATGGTAAGTAGTTGATATTACCACCAGATAGTTTTTGACCAGGTAAGTTAAACGATTTTATTTTTACATTTTTAGCATACACATCAAGAGTCCCGTCAAGATTTTGTTCTTGAATTGCAAATCCATTATGTAGCACTATAGTTATCGAATCATTAATCCAATTACTTGAACCATTTTTATAATGTTTCCAAGGAACTGAAGTATATTCTTTTAGCAAAGAACTCGTTGGATAAACTAATGCAAAATCTTTAAAAACATTGGTATCCGATAATTTGGAATCTTTTTTCAATTCCACGTAATCTATGTGAAAATGATCTAAACTTCCTGAAATGTCGCCGAAATTTACAAATCTAAATTTAAAATTTTTCTTGAAAAATGCCGGATTCTTAATAGATAGATGTACCTTTTTAAACGATTTACTTTCCTCATCAAACTTAACAGGATCAGATTCAACAGTTGTCCCCCAAAAAGAGACCCACATATCCCAATCTGGTCTATACAATTGTAAACAAAGTGAATCATGCTGTTGTTTAGAACCATCCGTTATGTTTTCTGGAGCATCTCCAAATCCTTTAGGTTGATATAAAAAACTTATATAAACTGAATCGGCAGGTGTAATATCTGATAAATCAATATTTTTAGAAGTTAAACAATCACCATATCCTCTTGACTGTGTGTTAATAGCATACGGATAACCTTTATCGTCTAAACCATCAAAACTTGCAACTCCGAGGGACCAAGGTTGGTATGCTAAAGTGTAATTATGAAAAGCGAATGTATCAATCCAAATTGCATTATTATCTTTAATTTTCTTAAAAAATACACGTGCCGAATCGAATAAAACATCCTTGATGTTAATTTTCAAAGAATCATGCGAGTTCTTTAAACCAATTGTATCGTAATAACTATACGCAGGGTACAAAACAACATCTTGAAATGTAGGAGGATAACTTGCTAAATTATATCTAACAACCGTAGTTGCTTTATTCAATATCACAGTATCTTTTTTTGTATCCGTATGATATACAGAAGTATAAGACTTATTGTACGTGTAATTAGCGAATTGATAAAAAGGCTTTCCGGTCAATTTATTTTTCAAAGAGTAATACAGTGTATTTTTGATATCACCAGAATATGAAGAATCATATTGTTGGAAATGATTCGTTGAAAAATCATCAAAAATCGGAAGTTTGAGTGTATCTGTACTATAAATTATAAGTGAATCTATTGTTTGTTGTCTTTTAATATTTGATGTTCCACCTGCTAAATTTGTTTCTAATGGAGCTAAAAATTCATCCTGAGCAAACAAATTTACATTCAATAAAAAAAAGAAAAGCAAAACACAAAAACGCATAAGCAACAATAATAACAATCAAATAATAACGAAGAAAAAAGTTAATTATTGTTCTTCTTCAGGTTTTTCAGAATTTTTATCCACGAAGTCTTTCTCTAGGAAAATTACGATATCTGACCCCGGAGGACGCATATTACCCTTGAAATACTCAGGTGTTTGAGAAGAAATACGTGCTCTCAGTGTATCTTTTTTAGTTTTACATCCAGAACAATCACCAATAATAAGAGAAACGGAAGGCAATTCATAAATCACCGAATCAGCTTGCGTGTAAGTCATCCCATATAAATCTGGAACTTCAAATGGATCTTCTTTTGAACCTTTACCAATAATTAATTGAATTACTGAACCATGAGGGAGTTTAGCGCCTTCTTTAATTCTTCTACCTTTATATTTTTGAGATATTACAGCATCAATATCATTCGGACTAATTTTATATGAAAATTGAAATTTAAGCCCCCTATTTTTCAGAATACTTTCTGCATATCTTTTAGATTTATGCATTAAATCGGGAATTACAACATAATTTATTTTTTTCGATAAGCTTATTTCTAATATTCTTGAGCTTTTAACAAATACCTTTGTTCTAGAAGTTGGTTCAGGATTTTGCTTAATAATTGTTCCTTCTCTGACATCTGGACGATATATTGAATCCAAAACAATATAATCCAATTCCGATTCATCAAGAAGATCATCTATGTTTTCAATATGTTTACCAACCACATTCGGTACTGCAATTTTTTCACCGTGATGAGTTCGTATATCTAAATAAAGCAACGTTCCTCCAATTAACAATAAGTAACATAAAATCAACAATCCAAACTGTTTGATAAAATACTTAGTTGTTATAAAAGCAAGTATATTCTTAATGATATTCATTGAATCAATTTTAACAAACAAATATAAATATAATTATGGTTTGTGAATTATAAGTTATGAAATATGGATTTATACATAATAGTATTTATTTTTGAGACATCAATCTATCAATTATGAAACATATTGCAATTCTTTGTGGCGGATTTTCTTCTGAATTCGAAATTTCAAAAAAAAGTGCTACTACAATTTTAAACAATTTTCCTGCAGGTTATTTTCCTTTTTTGGTAGAGGTAACCAAAAAATCTTGGACAGCAATAATTTCAGAAGAAAGAATTGCTTATAATCCTTGGGAACAATCTTATGAATTTGAAGGGAAAAAGCGTATTATTGATGCTGCTATCATATACATACATGGGAATCCTGGAGAGAATGGAAAAATTCAGGCAATGTTAGAAATGCAAGAAATTCCATATATAAATTCTGGATCTTTAGCTTCTGAATTATCGTTTGACAAATGGTATTGCAATCAATTTTTGAAAGGTTTTGATATCCCTGTAGCAAATTCATTATTATTATTAAATCCAACTGATTTTTCGACAGATGAAATAATAGATACTTTAGGGCTACCTTGTTTTGTAAAACCTTCTGATTCGGGGTCAAGTTATGGTATTTCTAAAGTCAATCAGCAAGAAGAACTTCAAGCAGCACTTTCAAAAGCATTTGAAGAAGGTAAAACAGTTGTAATTGAATCATTTTTAAAAGGTACAGAAGTAACATGTGGAGCGTATAACACGAAAGAAGGAATAAAAACACTTCCAATAACGGAAATTGTAAGCGAAAATGACTTTTTTGACTTTGAAGCAAAATATTTAGGTAAGTCTGAAGAAATTATTCCTGCTCGAATTTCAGAAATCGAAGAAATTCGTATTAACGAAATCACTATTAAAATATATAAATTGCTCAAACTACGTTCCATCGCTCGAATCGATTTTATGTTAGTTAACAACATTCCACATGTTATCGAAGTAAATACTACTCCTGGATTTTCTGAGGCAAGTATTGTTCCACGAATGTTAGCTCATCAAGGAAAAAGTATACAAGAATTTTGGGAAGAAATTTTGGATTTGGAATTAATCAAATAAAATCTTGTAGGTATGTGTATGCTACATACCTACAAGGTTTTATTGCAAATACAACGCATTCATTATTACTTCCATTTTTTTCATAATTGCATTATTGGAACATGCATAATTATTAACGATTAATGCAAATGCAATTTTTTTTCCAGAACCAGTTTCTACATATCCTGCATAAGATTTAATTCGACGCATCGTGCCACTTTTTGCATAAATTTTCCCTTCAGAACATTGACCTTTACAAAAAGTTGCTAAAGTACCAGAAACTCCTGCAACTGGTAAAGTTGATTTAAACACTTCACGATTTTTAGATAGGTACATATATTTTAACAGTTCACAATAATTTCGAGCGCTTACACTATTTGATCGTGAAAGTCCGCTTCCATCAGTCAGGTTCAATCCTTGTGTGTTGATACGAGTTGCCCAATGTTCCTCCATCGTTTTCACACCATTTTCAGTTGTCCCTTCACCTAATTTCTCATAGCCAATCCATGCGTTTAAAGTTTCAGCATAAACATTTACACTTTTCATATTTGTCCAATAAGCAATTTCTTTTACAGACTTACCGCTATGTTCAAGTAATTGGTGAAAATTTGAATAATTTATTGGAAGGGTGATTTTATCTTGAATTGATCTACAAGAAATTAATTGACCTTCAACAGAAATACCTCGTTGTTGTAAAACACATTTAAATGCTTGAAGAAATTGC
Source organism: Flavobacteriia bacterium (assembly GCA_947455255.1). Lineage (GTDB taxonomy): Bacteria > Bacteroidota > Bacteroidia > Flavobacteriales_D > Crocinitomicaceae > CANHVK01. Next base: position 38,366 of record CANGOA010000002.1, read on the forward strand.
AATTCAGGATCAGGCATACTACCTTTAACAATAAAGTTTGGTGAATTAGCAGAGATTGAACCACGAATAGTACGATCATAATTATATGGACCACCATAGATAACCGAATTATCGCCGACCCCGTTTTGAGCTAACAATTGATTTTTCAATGTAAGATTTGGTACAACTGGAAATGTTTTTAATAATATAGGTTTCAACCGAGGAGCAGGGACTTGAAAATACAATCGAATCCAATTATCGTAAATAGATAATCCTGCATGAAAAGCGCCATAATAATTCCCTATATCATCATATGCCCAACCATTTGGCACACCGTTATAACCATAAGCAGTTCCGTCACCAATTATATTCCCAGATATTTTTCGAATACCTTTCGCGAAAATTGTATCGGCCCATTTCCAAAGGAATTGATTTAAGCTATCTTCTTGATTAAAATATTGGCTACCTAATGATATATCAGCCGCGCCTTTGATATATAAATCCCCATTCAGAACCGTATCATTTATAAATGGAACATTTGAATAAATTTTAGTTATAGGGGTAAAATTAGGTCCTAATAATTCTATTGCAGTTGCGGTAGAAAACAATTTCACAGTGGAAGCAGGAGGCAAAGACAATGAATCTTTAACATTTCCAATAATAGAATCATTTTCTAAATTGATCGCTAAAAAACTAATTGAAGCATTTGCTAAATTTTTGTCTTTTTGAAAAGCTAAAAGAACACTATCCAAATTTGCTTGAGAAAAAACAAATGAACAATAAAGAGAAATAAAAAGTACTAATTTCATACTGCAAATTTGGGATGTAAAAGTCCATTATAACTTGTTCACTTCAAAACTTTTTAACATTTCAACTTCAATAACCTTTTATAAGTAAACAAAGAAATAAGACTCAAATTTTTAACTTAGTAACTTAAAAGTGTTTTTATGCCAAGAGTTTTACGCATTATAAATAGATTTAATATTGGAGGCCCTACCTATAATGCGACATTTCTAACACGCTTTTTAGATGATGAATTTGAAACCTTATTAATTGGTGGTTTACCTGAAGAAGGAGAATCGGATTCATTACACATCCCTGAAGAATATGGTTTAAAACCAACAATTATTCAAGAATTAAAACGCATTCCTAACTTAAAATCAGATAGAGAAGCTTACAAAAAAATCAAGGAAATCATCCTTGAATATAAACCAGACATAGTACATACCCATGCTTCAAAAGCAGGTGCAATTGGTCGTCGTGCAGCTTATGCCTGTAAAGTTCCTGTTATTGTTCATACTTTTCATGGCCATGTATTTCATTCCTATTTTGGTAAATTAAAAACGCGATTATTCAAGTTTATTGAACGTAGATTAGCTCGTAAATCAACTGCAATAGTGGCTATAAGTGAAATACAGAAAAAAGAATTGTCCGACATTCATCATATATGTCCTAAAGAAAAGATACATGTAATACCATTAGGATTTGATCTGCAAAAATTTCAAGATAATATTTTTCAAAAAAGAGAAAAAACGAGAGCAGAATTCAAATTAATTGAAGAAGATGTTGCAGTAGCGATTATTGGAAGATTAACTAAAATTAAAAATCACGCTTTTTTTTTAGGAGTTGTTGAAAAACTAGTACAACAAGGTACAAACGCTACATTTTTCATTGTAGGAGATGGGGAATTGATGCAAGAAATTACAGAAAAAGTAAATAAATTAAACCAAAAATATAAAGCAAAAATAGTACTTACATCTTGGATTAAAGATATTGCAACTTTTAATGCTGGTATGGATGTAATCTGCCTCACTTCAGACAATGAAGGCACTCCAGTCAGTCTAATCGAAGCCCAGGCATCTAATGTACCCGTAATAACTACAGATGTTGGAGGTGTAAAGGATATTATTGCAGAGGGCAAAACTGGATTTGTGATAAAAAAAGGAGATTTAGAAGATTACGTCAAAAAATTGGGAAATTTGATAAATAATAAAGAACTTCGCACGGAATTATCATCAAATGGATGGAATTTTGTAAAAGAAAAATTTCACTATACACGATTAGCAAAAGATATGGAAAAATTATATCGAAAATTATTAGATAACAATGCGAAATAGTCTCTTAAAATATTGTTTTTTACTTTCTATATTTATATTCATCTCTTCTTGTGCTGTTCAAAGATCGCGTATATTCAAAATTCCAAGAGGAACAGAATATATATTTGATACTCTGTCAACAGAATTAAACAAAGAATATAAGATTGTAGTTGGTGATAGGATCGAATTCTCTGTCTTAACAAACAATGGAGAAAGTATGTTCTTAAATCATTCAAATTCATCTTCAGGAGAATTTGGAAAAGGTGAAATAATTGTACAACAAGATAGTTCAGCATATTTACCATTAATTGGTAATATTTCTTTAGTTGGACTTACTACAATACAAGCTGAAGAAATTTTCAAGAAAGAATTTTCGAAATTTATCAACGATCCATATATCAAGCTAAAAATTTCAAATGCACGTATTGTAATATTTAAAGGGATTGGTTCATCCGCAAGCATAGTTCAATTAACTAATACAAAGACAACTTTACTTGAAGTAATAGCAATGTCTGGAGGTATCCCTGATCGAGGTGATGCTAGAAAAATCAAACTTGTTAGAAAAATTAATGGAAAAAGAAAAATATATCAAATTGATTTATCTACGATTGATAAAATTGAAAACGGGGATATGATAGTACAATCGAATGATTATATCTATATCGAATCAAATATCAGTTATCTCCAAGAATTTACAAAGGAATTTCAGCAAATTTTAGCACCTTTGAGTATCCTGATTTCATCAGTAACCTTATATAAAACATACGTCAAGTGATAGAAGTACCTAAAGGCATAATCGTTAACAAAGGTTTTTATCCTCACATAATTCGAAATATAATACGAAGATATTGGTATTTTCCAATCTTAACTTTAGGAATATTTTACGTCATTGGTTATTTTTATTTACGCTATACAAAAGCTGTTTATGAATCAAACTCTGTAATTCAAATCTCTGATCAAGATCAGAGTAAAGAAGTTATTGGAATTGATAATGCAATTGCGGCAAAGGACATTTCCGCAGAAATTCAATTTTTAAGTTCTCCTTTTCTTTTTGAAAAAGCACTAACTAAATTAGACTTAAAAATAAGTGCCTATGCTGAAGGTAAAATTTTAACGGAAGATTTATATAAAAAGAGTTCTTTCAATATTAATCTCATAAACTTAAATGATTCTACCATATTAGATTTACCAATATTTATAAAATCTATAGAGGGATCAACAATAGCTTTAGAATACACTTTTGGCAACAAAAAGAATAAAATTTATGGAAAAATAAACAATATAATATCCTGTTCAAAATTTAAAGTATATATTTCTGTACCTAATTACAATTCATTTATTTCATCCGTAACAGGCAATAAAGTGTATTTTACAATTAATAGTAAAAACACATTGTTTTCTAAATTTTTCCCCAATTTATTAGTGACACCAATTGACCCAGGAGCAAAAACAATTGGAATTAGTTTTACGCATGAAAATCAAAATATTTGTCATGATATAGTTAATGCAGTAACGACATCATTTTTTGATTACGATGAGGAAATTAGAACCCAAGGAGCAAACAATAGTTTATTATTTATTGAAAATCAATTAGATTCATTGGCAAAAGAATTAAAGAATGCTAACGATAGTATTCTTTATATTCAAAAAGCATCAAAGATGATTAGTCCTGAAAGTAAAGAATTAGATATTTCGAATAGAATTACAGATTTGAGAGATGCTTTAAAATTAAATTATGAGGATTTAAGAACTATTCAAAATCTAAAAAACCGTATTCAAAATGATCCGAATCGTGTCGAATTATATAAAATAATACCTGATTTTAATGAAGAGGGATTACTTTCAAATTTAGATAAAAACAAATCAACTTTATTTGATTTAATTGAAAAAAGAGAAGAGGTTTTATACTCATTAACAGAAGAAACTAATGAAATTAAGCAAATCAATAAAAAAATAAAAAATGCGATAAAAAACATATTAAAAGAAATATTGAATGCTGAAAAAGATTTATTAGAAAAAATAACTTCTCGAGAAAAAGATTTAAGTGAATTAGAAAAAGAATCTTATGCTTTTCCAAAAAATAAAATCAGATTTACCAAATTAGACAATTTAGTACAGGTAAATGAGAAGTATTATAAAATGTTCGAAGAAAAGAAATTCACATATGCAATTTCTAATGCAGGATATGTTCCTTCAAACAGAATTCTCACTTATCCCACTATTCCAATTGAACCGTTCAGTCCAAAAGGTAAATTAATATATCTAGCATTTATAGGTGGTGGATTATTAATTGGGCTTTTATTTCTAGCTTTTAAATATTTAACTTTTAACGAAATAAATAATATTGAGGAATTAAAAAATATTTTATCAGAAAAAGTGAATATTCTTGGTGGTGTACCTTTGACCAAACAAAGTATGGAGTTCTCTCAGTTAGTAGTTCAAGAATCACCGAAATCAATGCTTGCTGAATCATTACGTAATATTCGATCAAACTTAGCCTTTATTAATAAGAATGCACAAACAATAGTAATTAGCTCTTCCATATCTGGGGAAGGAAAAACGTTTATTGCACTAAACCTTGCTGGAATTATTGCAATGTCAGGCAAAAAAACAATCGTACTAGATTTAGATTTACGTAAACCAAAGGTACATTTAGGATTTAATGCAACGAATGACCAAGGAATGAGTAACTTAATAGTTAATCAAATAACCTTAGAAGAGGCAATACAAAAATCAAAATTTACAAACCTTGATTTTATTACCGCAGGTCCAATACCACCAAATCCATCAGAGTTAATATTAAGTAAAGAGTTTCAAAACATTTTGTCTACTCTAAAATCTACATACGATATTGTAATCATTGATAATCCACCTGTTGGTTTAGTATCTGATGGTATTCAATTATTAGCTAATGCAGATATACCAATCTATGTGTTTAAAGCGCATTATTCTAAAAGAATATCTGCATACAAGGTTGCAGAAATTCTAGAAATTGAACAAATAAAATCGCTTAATATCATTTTAAATGGTATTGATCCAAAGCGAAGTGGATATGGATATGGATATGGATATGGATATGGATATGGGTACGGATATGGGTATGGATATGGATATGGATATGGTTACGGATACGGATCAAATTCTGGTTACTATGATGAACCTGAACAAGTAAAACTTCCATTTTTAATTCGATTAAAAAATAAAATATTTAGAAAATGATTTTCTCTAAAACAGACATAGAAGGATTAATAGTCATTGATACTAAAAAAAATTCAGACGAACGAGGATATTTTTTCGAAAGTTTCCAGCTTCAAAAATTTTGTGATTTTGTTGGACAAGAAATAAATTTTGTTCAAGAAAATGAATCCATGTCGTCGATTGATGTAGTAAGGGGTCTTCATTTTCAAGCACCTCCATTTGCTCAAGGAAAATTAGTGCGTGTTCCCTTTGGTAAAGTAATTGACGTTGTTGTAGATATCAGAACGAATTCTCTAACTTACGGAAAAACCTTCTCTATTGAATTATCTCAAGAAAATGGTAAACAATTATGGATACCTGAAGGATTTGCTCATGGATTTGTATGTTTGGAGGAAAATAGTTTGCTAAGTTATAAATGTACAAACTACTACAACCAACCATCAGAGGACGCTATTTTATGGAAATCTAAAGAATTAAATATAAATTGGAGCGTTAATAAACCTATTGTATCTGAAAAAGACCAAAATGCAAAAGATTTTAGTACATTTGTGTCCCCGTTTTAAGGACATTTGGAAAAATATATTTACATAGCAGCATTTTTGACAGGAGGTATTGGCATCTCATTGTTAGTTAATAAATTATTATTAAATTTTTCCCAATCATTAGGCATTCGAAATCGTAATGATGTTGTAATTCGTTGGAGTAATGAATCAAAACCATCTTTAGGTGGTGTTAGTTTTTACATCGTTTTTTTATTTACAATCATTACCTATAGCATAATATCAGATAAACCAATTCTACACGACAAACAAATTATTGGTTTATTAATTGCTGGAAGCATTTCATTTGCAATGGGTTTAGCGGATGACACTTACAATACAAAACCTTGGGGTAAACTATTAGTACAAATTCTATGTGGTATCACCTTTATATACTCAGGAACAATCATAGAACTTACTCACATTGCAAACTACGATAAAATAATAACAATTGTTTGGGTCGTTGCACTTATGAATTCACTAAATATGTTAGATAACATGGATGGAATTACAGGTACAACTGTTGCTTGGATTTTATTAGCTTGTCTGATTAGCATCTTTATGATTGATGGAGTTGTTATCAATATTGATTCAATTATGGTAATTTCAATCCTAGGTGCATTAATTGGTTTTTTATATTACAACGTGTATCCTTCAAAACTGTTCATGGGAGACGCAGGTAGTCAGTTTATAGGATTATTTGTTGCCTATTTTAGTACACATGACCTATGGAATTTAGGCTTATCCACAAATACACCATCGTGGGTTGGATTTGCTATTTGTTTAATCGCATTTACACCAGCAGCAGCAGATACCTTAACCGTTGTTATAAATCGATTGAAAAAAGGAAAATCTCCAATGGTAGGAGGTAAAGATCATACAACACATCATTTGGTTTATGCAGGATTAAAAGACAAACAAGTATGGTATGTATTTACTGTTATTGGATTTTTATCAGCTCTACTAAGTTTAGTAATGATTTATTTTAGTAGAAAAAAAGAATTCAATTACCTCCTTATATTTCCATTATACTTCATTTTAGTCTTTGGCATACTGTATTTTATTACATTAAAATATAAACAGCCAATACAGATTGATGAAGATAAAGATTAGCATTTTATTGTTACTCGCGCTCACTTATGCTTGTAGCACACCAAAAGTTGAAAAGGAAAATAAACAATTAAAGCGAGTTGCTAAACCTTTTCAAGTTCCTGATTTACCATCATCGATGATATTTGCTGGTGAAAAAATCAATTTAGAAGACGAAGATATCCGTGAACGTCTCGATCGTGAAGTTCTAACCAATGTATACTTACAGTCTGCAACATCACAAATTATCAAACGTGCACATCGTTGGTTTCCTTTAGTGGAAAACATATTAAAACAAGAAAAAGTACCTGAAGACTTTAAGTACTTAGCGGTAATAGAAAGTGCATTGATTGAACAAGCAGTTAGTCCAGTTGGAGCACAAGGATTTTGGCAATTTATGCCATACACAGCCAAAGAATATCAACTTGAAATTTCACCAGAAGTAGACGAACGGTTAGATGTTGTAAAAAGCACCCGAGCAGCCTGTCAGTATTTAAAACAAGCAAATTTACAATTTCATGATTGGTTACTAGCAGCAGCGTCCTATAATCGTGGAATGGGAGGTGTACATGAAGATATGCAATGGCAAAAAGCAACAAGTTATTTCGATATGGAACAAAATCACGAGACAGGTCGCTATGTGTACCGAATTTTAGCGTTGAAATTAATCTTAGAACATCCGCTTGACTATGGTTTTTCAATCCCTGATGAACAAAAATACAAAGCAATTAAAACACGTAGCTATCTAATTACTTCAACGATAAAAAACTTATCCGATTGGGCGTTGTCCAAAGGATACAATTTCAAAATATTAAAAAAGTTAAATCCTTGGATATTGAAGACTCATTTAACTATTAAAAACAAAAAATACACCTTACTTTTACCAGAGAGAAAAGAAAAAATTAGACCGTATTTGTATTACCGCTGATGAAAAAGGAAGAACCACAAGACGTTATTGAAATACTAGGTGCTCGTGAGCACAATTTAAAAAATATTGATTTAGTCATTCCTCGTAATAAATTAGTGGTTTTTACAGGTTTATCAGGATCTGGAAAATCCTCATTAGCATTTGACACCATTTTTGCGGAAGGTCAACGTCGCTATATTGAAACATTTTCGGCCTATGCACGTCAGTTTTTAGGAAACCTAGAACGACCAGATGTAGATAAAATCAATGGATTAAGTCCGGTCATATCGATTGAACAAAAAACAGTATCACGTTCTCCAAGATCTACGGTAGGAACTATTACGGAGATTTATGACTTTTTGAGATTACTTTATGCACGCATTGGAACTGCCTACTCCTACAATTCAGGAGAAAAAATGGTCAAATATTCCGATGAGCAAATTGTAGATTTAATTCTTGCTAAATACAAAGGAAAAAAAATAAGTGTATTAGCACCCAAAATCAAAGGTCGAAAAGGACATTATCGTGAATTATTTGAGCAAATACTCAAAATGGGATTTTCCAAAGTGTACATCGATGGTGCAGTTGTTGATATTACTCTTGGAATGCAGCTCGACCGTTATAAAATTCATGACATATCCATCGTTGTAGACCGATTACACATCGAAGGTATCGATCCAAAAAGAGTATATGATTCTGTTGTAACTGCCATGAAATATGGAGAAAAAACCATTTCCATTTTAGATTACGAGACAAAAGAACTGAAACACTTTAGTCGTTTGTTGATGTGTCCTACGTCTGGTATTAGTTACCAAGAAGCTGAACCAAATATCTTTTCATTCAACTCACCTTATGGAGCTTGCCCACAATGTAGCGGATTAGGTGAAGTCGCAGAAATTGATGTCGATAAAATCATTCCAGATTTTAAAAAGTCAATCAAAAAAGGCGGTATCATTCCATTGGGAGAATATAAAAAAACGTGGATTTTTGAGAAATTGCACACGTTGTTGAGTCATGAAAATTTAAGTTTGGATACACCCTTGGAAGAAATTCCAACAGATGTACTACAAACGATACTTAACGGTAACGAGGGGATTGAATACGACAAAAAAGCGAATAAAATCATTTTTGAAGGAATCATACAATTTATTACACGTCATTCAGAGGACAGTAGTGCAGCCATACAACGCTGGGCACAATCGTTCATGAATAAAGTGACGTGTCCTTCGTGTGTGGGATCTCGCCTCAAAAAAGAATCCTTGTATTTTAAAATCCATGAAAAAAACATTGGGGAATTAACCCAAATGGATATTGAAGAATTGGCTACTTGGTTTTCGACCTTAGAATCTCATTTAACTAAGAGTGAACTTACCATTGGAACAGAAATTCTAAAAGAAATCAACGCACGCTTGCAATTTATTCTTCAAGTAGGACTTAATTATTTGTGTTTAAATCGTTCTGCCAATAGTCTATCCGGTGGAGAAGCACAACGTATTCGTTTAGCAACTCAGATCGGTTCAGAGTTAATGAATGTCTTATACATTTTGGATGAACCAAGCATTGGATTACATCAGCGCGATAATTCAAAATTGATCCATTCCTTGCAAAATTTACGCGACAGAGGGAATTCCGTTTTGGTTGTTGAACACGATCAAGAAATGATTGAAGCTGCCGATTTCTTAGTAGACATAGGACCTGGAGCAGGGATACATGGTGGGAATATTCTCAATGCTTGTAATTTCAGTGAGATTAAAGTCAGTAATTCACTGACTACCGAATATTTATTAGGACATAAAAAAATAGAAGTTCCCAAAACACGACGTAAAGGGAATGGACAACAATTGAGTTTACTTGGCGCAACTGGAAATAACCTACGCAATGTAGACTTACATATTCCGTTAGGAACGTTAACGTGTATTTCAGGAGTATCGGGCAGTGGAAAATCGACATTGATTAACCATACTCTCTATCCTATTTTAAATGCACACATCTACAAAGGCGTCAAAAAACCGATGCCTTACAAATCTATCCACGGATTAGAACATTTGGATAAAGTGATCGAGATTGATCAAAGTCCTATTGGACGAACACCACGTTCAAATCCAGCGACGTATACGAATTTATTTACAGAAATCCGCAGTTTATTTGCTGCAGCACCCGAGGCACAAATCAGAGGGTATAAACCAGGGCGTTTTTCATTTAACGTTGCCGGTGGTCGCTGTGAAACCTGTGGTGGAGCGGGAATACAAGTCATCGAGATGAACTTTTTACCAGATGTGTATGTTAATTGTGAAACGTGTAATGGGAAACGTTATAACCGTGAAACACTCGAGGTGCGATTCAAAGGTAAATCAATCAGTGATGTCCTTGAAATGAACATTGAGGAAGCATGTACATTTTTCGATAAAATACCTAAAATCCACCGCATCCTAGAAACATTAGTTTCCGTTGGTTTAGGGTATGTGAAATTAGGTCAAGCGTCCACAACCTTATCTGGAGGTGAGGCACAACGCATAAAGCTCGCGACAGAATTAGCAAAAAAAGGCACTGGTAAAACCATTTATATCTTAGATGAACCATCAACTGGACTGCATTTTGAAGATATTCGTATGCTCTTAATCGTACTTCAAAAATTAGTGGATGAAGGCAATACGGTATTAGTTATCGAGCACAATTTAGACATCATCAAAGTAGCGGATTACATTGTAGATTTGGGTCCCGAAGGAGGAAAAAATGGTGGAGAAATCTTATTTGAAGGTACACCAGAAGCCTTAGCGAAACAGAAAAAAACACGATCACATACGGCTCCTTATTTGAAAAAGGAATTGGAGAGGTAGGGATGGAATTTACCATTGAGATTAATTAAGAAATTAAGGACGATTGGAGGTGTGAAATAGTAGAGATAATTAAGAAGATTTCGCGTTGCTCAATTAAAGTATTTATTACCATTTAGATTAATTAAGAAATTAAGAACGGTTGTGTCACCTCCCTCGGTCCCTCCTCTAGGAGGGAAGATTTATGGTCACCTGGAATTTTAAAGCAAAACATTTTTAATAAAATGAACCTTAAGTTTCCCTCCTAGAGGAGGGATTAAGGGAGGTGACAAATTAATATCCACTTATTTCAATAAATTCCTTCTATTTTTGTTTACCTTTTTGTTTTTAAGACATATACAGAAAACAAGCAAAATGAAACATGAGAAAGAAAACGAAATAGAGCTTAAGCGCTTGTACAAAAAACTGCCGGAGGTAAAGCGGTTTTTGAACACCTTAGGTTGTCGTGCTGCGGATGCGGAAGACCTATTTCAAGAGGCTTTGTTGCTGTATATACGCAAAAAGGAGGATCCATCATTTACACTTACAGTAGATGCTATACATTATGTAAAAAGCACGTGTAAATTGTTGTGGTACAATCAAGCACGTAAAATTGGCAAACAAGTCAAGGTGGAAATCACAGAAGAACTCGTTGCTGAGGAACAATCTGCCTGGTTTCAAAAAGAAATGGCACTGCGTTTGGTAGAACAAACCCTTGAAAAATTAGGGAAGCAATGCCAAGAACTTTTGCACTTATTTTACGGGCTCGGATGGAACATGGTCGATATTGCTCAAAAAATTGGGTTGCGTAACGACAAAGTTGCGAAAGTGCAGAAATACCGCTGCATACAGAAAGCCAAGGAATTAGCAATGGAACAAGACCATTCTGAGTATTCACCTCAACATTAGACAACATGGAACCAATTGAAATCACTAAAAAAATAGATGCATATCTTTCGAACACATTCACTCCAGAGGAGCGTCAAGCGTTTGAAAATGAGTTAAACGAAAATCCAGCATTACAAAAAGAAGTTGAACTTCAACGACACATACAAGAAGCCGCGAAACGTGCGAGTATGCGTTCACAGATACAAAACACAGCTAGTTCGTATCACCTTACAAAAAACATTTTTACAGCTGCCATCATCGTGGCGGTACTTGGTGTAGCGAGTGTGTTGGGTTATTTTATCCTGAAAGAAAGTGGAAATACAACAACATCGCGTATCGAAAAGATAGATCCTAGTCTATTAGACCAACTAACAAGTAAGGCGCCTATCGACAATTTAAACTCTGACTTCTTTACTTGGAATGGTAGGGACAGTGTCATCATCTCTAAAAATGGCGTATTACTTTCCATACCCAAAGACGCGTTGTTGTTAGATGGAAAACCATACAATGAACAAGCAATTATCCAATGGCAAGAAGCCTTAGATGCGCCCACAATTATGAAAAGTGGTCTAAGCACAACTTCCAATGGTAAGTTACTCGAAACCCAAGGAATGTTTGGGTTGGAAGCATATACAAAAGAAGGGGAAAAACTAAGTGTTAACCCAAAAGTGGGTATTTATGTCCAAGTTCCTGTAGACCAATACAAAAAAGGAATGCAATTATTTAAAGGAGAAAAAGACAAAACGGGGATGATTAACTGGGTAAACCCTACTCCATTAGCGAAAATCCCTGTTCCTGTGGATATGAAAGACCTAAACTTTTACCCGAAAGGATATGAAGACACGTTGGATAAATTGAAATTACCACAAGGAAGAAAGTATCGCGATAGTTTGTATGCGAGTTTGGAGGAGAGTGAAGAAATCATTACTGAATTTAATGAGAATTATCTAATAAAAGGTCAAAAATTATTTGACAATAATTGTAAAATGTGTCACGCAGCTCAACAAGATGGAACTGGACCAAAACTATTTGATGTTAGACGTAAATGGTATAATAATAATGCTAATGATGCATTATATACTTGGGTGCAAAATTGGCAAGTAGCTGCATATAAAAACAAATATGCACAAAAAGCATCAGAATGGTCACCTTGTACTTGTGGTAGTAATTTAAATAAAAAATTAGACGAAGATGAAATATCGAACATATTCGATTATATAGATAGTCGACCAAATTCAAATTACATCCCTCCCTCCAAAGTCCTTGCATTCTGGCACAAAAAATTCAATAACACCAACCTTGCTACTCGTGAATTTGAGGCACGCATGAGAGAAATCCACCCTACGTGCAAAGCAGAAGTATTAGCGCTGTATGTTAACAACTTGAATAAATCCATTTCAGAAATCGATGCGCAAGTTGCCAAGATGGGATATCCAGCATTTGAAGAGTTCGCACGTCAAAATGTGGTCGCAGTCAATCCAAGTAATCCACATGTGAAAGGTTTATTGAAATTCTACGAAAAAACCGCAAAAGCGATTGCTGAAAAAGCGCAAGCACTTCAAGCAAAACAATTAGAGAAAGAAAATAAACTAGATAAAGAAATTCAACAAGAAAGAAAGGATGAAACAGTAAGGACAACGAAACGTGAAGCGCAAGCTATAAAAGAGGAATACGAATTAAATCTAGAGAATGTTGGTAAACAATTAGGGAAAACATTAGGGTTCATGATACACGGCGGCGGAACCGTTTACAACATCGATAAATACGTCATGGATGCAACGGTTTCCAGAACTTCCACAGTAATCACCGACCCAGAAACCGGTAAAACTGCAAAAATCACCTACAACGATTTTTCGTTCCAAGTAAAAGATGCGAACAAGTATCCTAAGTTGTTTGCGTATTTATTTCCAAGTAAATTAAATACCTACAAACGTATTTCTGGAACGAATGGAAGTTTTAGTTATCCCCTCAACGATGACATTGTCTATCACCTAGCAATTGTAGGTATCAACGAAGATGGATTTTTCTACTACGAACAAAAAAATCTCAAAGAAGGAAAATTGGGTGAAATCGTCTTAGAAAAATTGACGGAAAAGGAAATGGATCAACGTATCGATGCCTTGAATGAGTCGCGAGGAATTGTAAAACCAATGAAAATCAAAGATGAATTGGGTTGGTTGGTCAAAGAACAGAAATACTATATCGAAACGAAACGCAGAATGGAGCATGATCGTTTTGTAAGGAGGATGAAAAGAGTTGTTTTTCCGTGTTATAGGGAGGAGGAAAGTGCAGAGGAAGCAATTGAAGATAATCCTATAAAGAAATAATTTTCTTTTTACCATTGAGATATATTGAGAAATTGAGGACGATTGGAGGTGTGTAATGAAAGAGGTTATTAAGGATATATCGCGTTGCTCAAATTGAGATTTTTTTTACTATTGAGAAAGTATTAAGAAATTAAAGATGGTTGTGTCACCTCCCTCGGTCCCTCCTCTAGGAGGGAAGATTTATGGTCACTTCGAAAATTACAGAAAAACATTTTTAATAAAACGAACCTTAGAATTCCCTCCTCTAGGAAGATTTATGGTTACTTCGAATTAGAATATTCGTATATTATTTTAAATAAAAAGCAAAACATATCAAACTAAATGACCCTTAAATTTCCCTCCTAGAAGAGGGATAAAGGGAGGTGACAATTCATTCCCAAAATAAAGTTTAAAAAATTTCACCTTATCCCACCATCCATTCCTCGTAAAAATACCTAGTTAAATCTCAAATAATATATTATAATTTAAAATATAATACTTATATTGTTTTTATGTTAAACATTTAAATGTTAAGGTCATGAACAGATTTCATAAAGATTGGACAGAAATAAAAACAAACGATAGTTGGGCCATATTTAAAATAATGTCAGAATTTGTAGAGGGTTATGAGCGCATGTCAAAGATTGGTCCATGTATTTCTATCTTCGGATCAGCACGCACTAAACCAGATAATAAATACTATCAATTAGGAGTAGAAGTTGCACGAAAATTTGCTGAAAGCGGTTATGGTATCATCACGGGTGGTGGACCAGGAATCATGGAAGCAGGTAATAAAGGTGCACAAGAAGGGAAAGGAAAATCAGTAGGTTTGAATATTGATTTACCTTTTGAGCAAAATCACAATCCATACATCGATCAAGAGCACAATTTGGAATTTGACTATTTCTTTGTGCGCAAAGTGATTTTCGTGAAATACGCGCAAGGATTCGTTATTTTACCTGGAGGACTGGGAACGATAGATGAGTTATTTGAAGCGCTTACATTGATTCAAACGAAGAAAATTTCGCGTCGACCAGTAGTTTTAATTGGTCACAAATACTGGGATGGACTTATTGATTGGATTCGCGAATCGATGTTGGAACAAGAGCATAATATTTCACCCGAGGATTTAGACTTATTTAAAGTCGTTGATACGGCGGATGAAGCGGTGAAGTATATTGATGATTTCTTCAAAAACCACGACTTAAAACCGAATTTTTAATTTTTAAATTGTTTTTCTTCGTTCGATTGCAAAATTTATTTCCTCACATGCTAGTGCATTCTGCGGAATAATTTTTTATCTGCCTCGAAAAACTAATTTAAAAATCAAAAATTGATATTTATTTTCCCTCCATGAGGAGGGATCAAGGGAGGTGACCTAATTGTTACCTCCTTTTTTTGTTATATAAAGTAATGGATTTTCACCTCCCTCTGTCCCTCCTCAAGGAGGGAAGAATATAACCTTCTAAATAGCTTTACTAAAACTCTTTAAATGTTTCTGAGAAATGAACTTTATCTCGGTTTAGTTTTTCTTCCAAGACATTTCTAAATGACTCACGATTTTCAGGAGAAATAGAATCAATGGATATTGCCAATTGTAATTCTTTGATGTAATCAAAAAACAAGGTTTGTTGGTGAACTGTTACACGGCGCAAACCGGAGAAATAAATTACTTTAAAATCACGTTCTGCTACAACAATCGCTTTGTTTGTCACTCCGACTCTCCATACTTTTTTGAAATTACCAACAAAACAGAAAACTAAGTGATCAATCCCCAAGGCAAAAAACACCGTTGCTATCACTAATACTTTCGGAGTTAAAGCGACTAAGGCACATCCAACCAACAGATGCATGATTCCTTCAATTAGCAAATACATATTAATCTGCGACTTTCTTTTCGCATCAATTTCTTCATTCCACTGATATTTTTCCAAATTATTTACCATCTTGATTCCTACCCAACGTTGCATCGAACGACGAACGCCTAGCAGGAAAATTAAGATACCAAACGTAATAAAAATCACATGTTGGAAAGGTAAATTTTTACCACTTGTTTTTAAGAACTCTATTGGTAGGTCGAACCCAACAAAAATACTTAATCCAAAAACAGGAATTAAGAGTAATATCAATAGAATGTTGACCGATTTATTCATTCGTAGCGAGTAGTTTTATCTTCGTTTTGTATTCTTTGATACGATCTTTTGCGACATTAATTTTATGTTCCACATCCTTACGAAGTGCATCACCTGCTTTTGATTTTGAAACAAATCCAAGATTATTTTCCAATTGGTTGATGTCTTGTTGTTGTTTCGCAATCATTTGTTCCAAATCACGGCGTTCTTTTTCAATCAATTTCGAAGCGTTAGGATTCGATTTTAACGTGTCCAAATGTGCTTGGAACATTACTTTATCTTTTTCCTCTCCTTCCAATTTGATTTTCTTGTAATGTGTATCTAAGGCGTTTTTGAACGCTTGGTATACCGTATCTTTATCTTTAAAAGGGACTTTACCAATTTCATTGAAACGCCCTGAGAATGCTTTTAAATCAGCAATTACTTGTTGTTTATCTTCCCCAACTTCGTATGCTTCAATTTCAGAAATGAGTGCTTTTTTAGCTTCTAGATTTGCCGTATTTTCCTCATCCTCTTTTGCGAAAAACTGTTTTTTATTTTCAAAGAAAGCATCGCAAGCACTACGGAAATCTTTCCATAATTTTTGCTCATTTTTTTGTCCTGCACTTCCTAAATTTTTCCAAGATTGTTGTAGGCGAATAATTTTTTCAGATGTCACTTTCCAGTCCGTAGAATCTTTCAAAGCAACTACTTGTTCAATCAATGTTGCTTTTTGTTTTGCAACACCTTCGAACTTATCTTTGATAACTTGGTAAAACGCTTTTTTAGCTGCAAAAAACACATCACATTCAGCGCGTAAAGCCGACCATAATTCTTCGTTCTCTTTACGAGGACCTTGACCGATTGTTTTCCATTCGTTTTGAATGTTCAATAATTTTTCAGTCGCAGCCTCCCATGCTTTCGCATCATGAATTTCACTAACAGAACTAACAAACGTTTTAACTTGTTCTAACAACGCTTGTTTACGTTCAATATTTTGTTTTTGTTCTTCGCGTTTTCCTTCGTAGAAATCAGTAATTTTTTGGTAAACAGCCTTCACACCTGTCCAATACTCATTTTTCAATCCTTCCCATTCTTCTTTTGGAACAGGTCCAAGAGAATCAAATTCATTTTGTAACAATTTGATTTGAGTCTCAAGGTCGCGGATGATATCGTTTGCTAAAAGAGCTTCAATTTTAGTTACAATTTCCTTTTTCAATTGGAAATTACGTTTCAAATCGTGGTCTTTCAACTCACGGTAAATCTTCAAATTAAAGAAAAATGATTCCAATAATTTAGAATATTCCGATTGAATGTCTTGTCTTTTTTCACGAGGAATATCTCCAACTGTTTTCCAAGATTCATGGATTTCTTTGTAGGTCTCAACAGCAGCGCCAATGTTTTCTTCAGATTCAATCAACGTTTTTAAACGATCGATTAAACTCTTCTTTTTACGCAAGTTGGACTCCTCCTCTAACTTTTTCTCTGAGGAAAGTTTATTTCTACGATCTCTGTATTCTGAAAACGTTGTATAAAATTCTTCTTTTAATGGATCCGGTTCATTCGTGAAATCAACTGTTTCTCCACGTTCTTGTGCTTCTAATAAAGCAACTTGTTTCAAACGATCTTGCTCAATGCAATAATCTTCAAATTGACCACGAAGCTCATTTATTTCGCGAGATACAGCAAAAACGTCTTCGTTTACAGTTAATGTTTTTAAACGTTCGATAAATTCTTTCTTTTCCATTTTGAATATTGTTAGGGTATAGAAGTAGTTTATAAGTTACACTTCGACTCCGCTCAGTGAGACTTATTCGACTCCGCTCAGTGGGACTTATAAACTCCTTCTATTAAATTAAAATCTATTAATTTACTTGATAAGTCATGTCGTAGTTAGACAAGGATACAAACTCTTGAATACGAGCATCCAGGTTATCTTGTGTAATTTCTACTAATTTTTGAGTTCCAAATTTCTCTACACAGAAAGATGCCAAAGCAGAACCAGCAATAATTGCACGTTTCATATTTTCAAATGAAATATCACCCGTACTTGCTAAGTATCCCATGAATCCTCCAGCAAATGTATCACCTGCTCCTGTTGGATCAAATACTTCTTCTAATGGTAAGGCTGGTGCGAAGAAAATTTTCTCTCCGTGGAATAACAATGCTCCGTGCTCCCCTTTTTTGATGATTAAGTATTTAGGACCCATAGCGCGAATCACTTTGGAAGCTTTCACCAATGAACTTTCTCCTGATAATTGACGTGCTTCTTCATCATTGATAATTAACAAATCGATTAATCCCATTGTTTTTTTCAATTCATCCAATGCGATATCCATCCAGAAATTCATTGTATCCATAGCAATTAACTTTGGACGTTCTGTCAAACGCTCAATCACTGAACGTTGAACTTGTGGACTTAAATTACCTAACATTAAGAATTCAGCACCTTGGTAATCAGCAGGAATAATTGGATCAAAATTTTCCAATACATTCAATTCTGTAATCAAGGTATCGCGCGTATTCATATCGTTGTGGTATTTACCAGACCAGAAAAACGTTTTTTCACCTTGTTTGATTTGCAAACCTGTTAAATCAACACCACGTTCAGAAAGCAAGTCCAGCATTTCTTGTGGAAAATCATCTCCAACAACAGAAACGATGTTTTGATTTTTCTTGAAAAAGGAAGATGCTAAGGCGATATAAGTACCTGCTCCACCAATAATTTTATCTGTTTTTCCAAATGGCGTTTCGATCGCATCAAACGCAACACTTCCTACGGTAAGTAAACTCATTATTCTTTTTTAAAAAATTGTGAGTCAAATTTACGATAATACTTAGGATTATCCGCAGAAAGTTGCTAACAAATTACGTGGTTTACCAACTAATACACACAAAGAAAAAACGAATTATTTCGTCAATAAGATAATCTCCACACGACGATTTTTAGCTTTTTTATCAAGGGTCGTGTTTGGCTCTGCGGGATTTGTTTGTCCGTAGGTAAAGGTTCGGATTTTACTATGACTTACTCCACGATCGACAAGATACTTCATTACTTCTTTCGCGCGCGCTTCACCGAGGTAAATATTGTACAATGACTCCCCATCTGAATCCGTATGTCCATGAATAAGGATTTTATGTTCTGGGAATTTTTTTACATCTTCAATTAATTCGTTAAGAATATATTCATATTTCGGCATCACATTCGACTTATCAAAATCAAAATACACATAGTAATGATTGTATTTCCAGTAATTATCGATTGTTGAAATATCAATAGGACTTTCTCCATCATCTTCTTTAAACATAAAAACAGTGTCTGTATTGTCTTTATCTCTCGGAACCTCGATACGAATCGTATCCACTCGATGTATTGTAATCGGAGGTGCTACTTTCTTTTTAGGAGCAATCGTAAAAATTGCACTTAATTCATACGCGCCAATTGAAGAGGTACCTTTGGTTAATTTAGAGGTGTTAATGTCGTAACTAAATCCAATCAGAGCATTGTGTAATTCTATACCGATATAGGTCAACAATGCGTCTTGATTTCGCATACCTAGTCCAAACTGCAATTGCTTCGTCGTATCTAAATGGTATTTAAAATTGGAACCCAACAACAAATTTGCTGCTTGATTTTGATACGCATAAAAAGCATACGGTAGAAAGGTCAAACGATCAGACAATTTCTTTTCCACCATTAAACTAGCTGAGAATAAACGCATGGAGTTGCTTCCCGTATTTAAGAAAATTGATTTACGACTATGTACAAAATTATATAATCCTATAGACAGCTTAGGTTTCCATGCATAACGATCATTCAACCAAGTAAATCCAACGCCACCGGTAATATCAGTCACTGAACTACCAGTAAAATTTTCACCTGATGCAGCAGTTGCATTATATCCATTTTCAAGGTCGTACTGACTTTCAAATTTATAATTACTAGTCGTCAAGCTGTATTGATTTAACCCAAATTGATAGCCAAAACGCAATTTATTGTAGGTATTCAGCTTTAATTCGTGGGATAAATTGAACAGAAAATTATTTGTTTTTAGACTTGTTGGACCAGCATCATTCGATGAAAACACCATCCCATATCCAAACTTTTTCACTTGCGCATCTAACGCAAACACGGAGGTTTGATACCCAGTAGCAATTGTAGGCCATTGTTTTCGGTAATTCGCTGAAAAACGTATATAATGATTTGCTCCTGATTCTGCAGGATTATTAAACCCACTTGAATTATAAAATTGCGTCAAATTACGTTGTTGTCCGATACTCCAATACGAAGAGAGTAAAACTACAATTAAAAGGGTATATACACTTTTCATGATTAACGAATTAATGTGATTATACCTTTTATTTGTTGTACCTCTCCATTTAAGGTGATATCTAACAAATAACTGTAATTTCCAGCGTTTGCGGGCTCCCCTTTATACGTACCGTCCCATGTATCAATCGCAGAAGTAGTAGAAAAAACCAAACGCCCCCATTCATTGAAAATCATTAAATTCAATGGTGTATTAGTCGGTATTCCTAATAATTTTATTTTGTCATTTAACCCATCACCATTCGGTGTAAATGCCGTTGGAATAAATAATTCAGTCGTAAGTGCAATAGGAACATTTTTCAAGATTGAATTTTGACATTTGTACTGATCTTTGATTGTTAATTGAATCTGATTGTTAAACGTTTCATTAAACGTAAATGCTGGATTGTAAATAGTAGCAGCTTCCTTTCCATTTATATTCCAGGTATATAGGTAATCTACTTGAGTTTTAGTAACCGTAAATTGAATCAAAGCGTAGCTATTACTTTTCTTTAATTCTACAAAGGCAAAATCTGGTTGTGGTAAAGCTTGTTTTGCGTATGAGTGAGTATCTGAGAGTAGGGTTTTATTGGCATCAATAACACAGATAAATCGGTATTTTCCACTCTCTTTGATATAAATAATAGAATCACTAGAAGCAAAAGGAACATCATCCTTGAACCACTGAATGTTTTTTGAATAACTTGCCTTGAGTTGAATGGAATCACCCGCACAAAAATTGACTTTTCCATTATCGCTAATGAATACCTTTGTTGGAATTGGTTTAAATTCAATATTGATTGTATCAGAATGAGTTCCACAACCAAACTGATTTGACACCAATACCGAAAACTTACCAGAATTAGTTACCTTGATACTTTGTGTTGTTGCATTCGTTGACCAAAGGTAAGTTGAGCCTGAAGAAGCAGTTAATGTTAGTGTGTCTCCTGTATATAAAGTTAGTAGACTTGATTTAGAAATTTGACTGATTGGGAATTGATTAAAAACTACCGAAATTGTATCTTGCTTAGACAAACACTGACCTTTCAATGAAGTTACGTAATATTTACCATCTGATTTTACTGTAATCGCATTTGAAACTGAATTTGTATTCCATGTAACTAATGAGTTATCTGAAGTTGAAATTTTTACACTATCTCCGATGCATAAATCGGTATTCTTATTTTTTTGGATGGTAAACGAAGAATTTTTCAATACGGTTACCACCAATTGATTAGAAGTTTGGTCGTAATATCCTGCTTTCTGACCTTTTACTTCAATGGTATGCACACCAACTGTAAGATTGTTCGAAGTCACACTAATAGATTTCAATGCTGAAGTCTGTACTTTTTTTCCATCTACATTTACTACATACAAATCAAAATCATTATTAATTTCAAGAGCTACATCTAAATTTTGACAAACCGTAATCGAATCTTTTGGAGAAATTTGGAATTTAACCACCGGATTAGGAATAGGCTTAGGAATCGTTATTTTTCGAATTAATTCGTTGTAGGCATCTCCAACAACCAAATAATCATTTTGTCGACTAATAGATATAGAAGTTGCACCGTTAAATGTAGATGCGTTGGCATACGTATCCGTCGCTCCTTTTTTACCGACAAGACCTGCGTAGGTGCTAACAACTAAGTTCGTATCCATTTTTCGAACCACGTAATTATATCCGTCCATGATGTATAAATTACCTATAGAATCAATTGCAATATCCCAAGGGTAATTGAATGTTGATACTGTTTTATTTCCGTCCTTGCTCCCTATTATACCTAAACCACCTAAAGTAACAACATCACCATTTGGGGAAATTTTCCGAATAGCATGATTATGTTCATCGGCTATGTATAAGTTTCCTTTACTATCAATTTCTAAACCATAGGGTTTTTTAAACCATGCATTTTTGCCATTTCCATCGATCAAACCAATATTATTATTATCTCCTGCTAATGTTGTTACTTGACCACTCAATACTATTTTTCTAATTACATTGTTTTCATGATCAGCAATGTATAAATTTCCAGTTTTATCAATTACTATTCCAAGTGGTTGTTTGAATTGAGCTTGCAAGGGATTGATCGCGTCTTTGTATCCAGGTTTACCTGTTCCTGCAATCGTAGTAACATAACCTGATGGGCTAATTTTCCGAATGGAATGATTAAGCCTGTCAGATACATATATGTTTCCGTCGTCTCCAACTGTTATTCCCCAAGGTTCATTAAAACTTGCGAGCACTCCTTGTCCATCCGCACTCCCTTTTAATCCAGTCCCAGCAATCGTAGTAACGATTCCATTGGTATCTAATTTACGAATCAAATGATTGTAACGATCCGCGATATAAACGTTTCCATATTTATCTATTTCTACTCCCTCGGGATTATTAAACGTGGTATTTAGAGCAACATCATCGCGCTTTCCAATACTATCCAATATCCCAGCAATGGTCGTAACCATCTGTGCATTAGAAAATTGATAATTCAATATAAAAAATAGTGCAACAATTAATCTAAAAATAACCTTCATACAATGTCAAAAGTACATTTGTGTACGCTTACATTGTACTTCATTTCTAGAAAAAAGTTTCAAAAAAGGAAGTCGTATATGTTGGTATGTTTAGTAAATTATTGACTTTAAAAATTTTGTAGACATTTTGTATCTTTGAAAAAAGAATAAAAGATATGAATCCAATTTTGATTAAATATCTAAAAACAGGAATCTTTCAATTTGTGGTGTTTTTTCTAGTCATGTTACTTTTGGACTATAATAAAAGTATTTCACGACTTTTACTTTTTTCCTTCATTCAATCAGTAGGTCTCACGACCTTTAACTACTTTTACGAAACACGGAAAAAGAAATAATGAATCTCTATTCAAAAAAACAACGATGGAAAATCATCTTGTTAGGCATCGCCCTAATCTTGATTTCTGCGTCCTTGTTTTTTTCGAATTCCATCGTATCTAAGGTAAGTATTCGTGAGCGTTACCGTGTAAAACAATGGGCGGAAGCCATTAAGAAAAAAGCGGAACTCGTTCAACTTACCAACCGAACATTCTCCCAATTACGCGACAAAGAACGCAATGAAATGGAATTGTGGAGTAGTGCTACCAAAGAGATATTGAAACCGATTGATATCAATCAAATGCCGGACTACACTCTTCCATTGAAAATCATTAACATCAATAAATCCATTCCTGTAATTCTTTACGATAATAACAACGATGTTTCTGAACATTTACACTTAGACTTTACCTATTCAGATTTCAATAAGAAACATGATAAACTTGATGATACAATCGTTAAACGACTTTTTAACGATACACTTCTTCAGTTAGCAAACTCTTGGAAATATAAGATAACCATTGAAATTGAAGAGGGGTTGGTTATGAATTGTGCATACACCGATTCGAAAGAAATTACCAGATTAGAAAATGAACGCGACTCCTTGATTCGTGCTTTTAACAAAGAACTAAAAGCCAACGAAGGCGCTGTACCCGTATTATTAGTCGATGCAACTACTGATTCTATATTAGCGACTAACTTACCCTTGAGCAATCACAACAAAGCGGAGGTCCTAGAAACTATTGCGCGACTAAAACGCAGTAACAAAGCCATTCCAATCAATTTTGGCAGCTCACAACACAGCTTTTTGTACTACGACGACAGTCCAGAATTAAAGAAATTGCAGTATTTCCCGTATGTTCAATTCATCATTTTTACCTTGTTTATTTTTGTTGGTTACCTCATCTTCAATACTTTCCGTAAAGCCGAACAAAATCAAGTGTGGGCAGGAATGGCGAAAGAAACAGCCCATCAATTAGGGACACCTCTCTCCTCTTTGTTGGCCTGGGTACAATATTTAGAAACACAAAATATCGATCCGAGCATTGCACTCGAAATGCAAAAAGACGTGAGTCGTTTGGAGCAAGTAGCCAATCGTTTTTCGAAAATTGGTTCCGCTACACAATTAGAAGACAAAAACATCGTTGATACAGTAAGTACGGTTATTGATTATTTGAAATTGCGCGTGTCCAACAAAATACATTTTTCCATACAAAGCGATTCTCCGGAAATGCTTGTGCCCCATAATCCTCCATTGATTGAGTGGGTGATCGAAAACATCACCAAAAATGCGGTGGATTCCATGGAAACAGCAGGTCAACTCAATATTACCATTTCACGAGATACAACCCATGTAAATATTGATATTCAAGACACAGGAAAAG
>CANGOA010000003.1 GCA_947455255.1 Flavobacteriia bacterium
ATGGGATGATCGTCAGAATCGGAAGATAGATAGAAACGTAAAACTAGCTGGTTTTAGGTATAAAGCTTCTATGGAAAAAATCGATTTTAGTGAAGAAAGGTCTTTAGAAAGAAATGCTATTTTACGATTAGCTCAAGGAGATTACATCCGTCAATCTCAAGACATTTTAATTACTGGAAGCACAGGGGTTGGAAAGAGTTTTCTAGCAACAGCATTGGCTTATCAAGCATGTATTGAAGGTTATAGAGTGAAATACTTCAATACTACACGTTTGTTTGCACAGTTAAAATTAGCAAAAACAGATGGTAGTTATTTAAAGGAATTAGCTAAAATAGAACGTTTTCACCTCATTATTTTAGATGATTTTGGTTTACATCCGATGGACCAGCAAAACAGAATGGCATTTTTAGAAATCATAGAAGATAGACATGGTAAAGGTTCTATGATATTAACTTCGCGACTACCAGTATCAAAATGGTATGAGATTATTGGCGAGAAAACAATCGCTGATGCTACGATGGATAGACTTGTACACAGTGCACATCGTGTGGAAATAACAGGAGAATCGATGCGAAAAAAAAGAATAAGTCAAGATAAATAAAATCCTAAAGAAAAAGTAATATTTTTGTTAATATGATAACTGCTTAAAATCGATTTTTTTAGACATCAAAATGACTGGTCACGATGGAGCGGAATCACATGGTCAACATGAGCGGAATTTACAATTATATCTCTCAATTCTCGTTTTAAGGCAGATATTGCCTTTTCCGATTCGCTCTGTTTTATATTTCCATTACAAGGAAATGCAACATCTCCGTTTTCACGGTATTGTTTCTTCATATGGATAGTTGTTGAGTTTGATATCTAACTCTTCTGCTACCTCATTCACATTGTTTCTAGCGAAACTCAATTCTACAGCCTTTGTTTTAAAAGACTTGTCATACTTTTTTCTTTCTATTACCATACTTCTAAGGTTTAATCCTAGTATATAGCTTAACTTATACTCCAATTAATTGAGAAGGTTCACACCTTTTCAGATAAAGATAGAATTGAATTTATTTTTGTAAGGTTGAATTCTTTCAACATTGTTGAAAAAATAGAAATAAAAGTTGAAGAATTTGTTAAATATGCACTCGTATCTGAAATCTTGTTTTTATATTTGATCTGTTGCATTTTTTGACAACTTTAAATTAGTTTTAACTATCTTAAAATTAAAGGCTTACACGTCTATTTGCAGCTTTTTTAACATTTTAAACATTTTATTTTGTTGATTATTAAATATTTAACAACTCAGAAACTTTAGATAAAAACCTTAAAATTGATGAATTATTGCAAAGAGTGTCTTCAAACTGATACGCGTCCTGGAACTATTTTTACAAACGATGGCGTATGTCCCGCATGTAGTTATAGTAATAGTTTTAGTGAAATAGATTGGCAATCTAGAAAATTGGAATTAGAGGACATAGTTAATTTTGGTAAATTAAATAACGCATCTGGCTATGATTGTATAATTGGAGTTAGTGGAGGCAAAGATTCAACTAGACAAGCATTATTTGTTAAAGAACAATTAAAAATGAATCCTTTATTAGTTTGTTTGGCTCCACCACCAATAGAAGTTACTAAACGAGGAGTTGATAATTTATCAAATTTGATTAAATTAGGTTTTGATTGTATTTCTATAAATCCATCACCAATAATATGGAAGGAATTAATGAAGTTATCTTTTTATAAATATGTTAATCCATTCAAATCAACAGAATTAGCACTTTTTAGTAGTGTTCCTAGATTAGCAATAGCCTATCAAATTCCACTTATTTGGTGGGGAGAAAATTCAGCTCTGCAATTGGGTGAAGTTAGCGTAATGGGTAAAAATGGAAGTGATGGAAATAATTTAAGAAAAATGAATACACTTGGAGGAGGTGATATATCATGGATATTAGAAAATCAATTTAAAAAAAATCAAATTTTACAATATTGTTACCCTACAGAAGAAGAAATGTTAAAAGCTGACTTAAAAATAACTTTTTTGGGGTATTTTTGGAAAGATTGGTCTTTAATTGATAATGCAAATTTTTCTGCATTAAGAGGTTTAGAAATACGTAATAACCACCCTTTAGAAATTGGGGAACATGTGGGAGTAACGGCATTAGATGAGGATTGGACACCATTAAATCAAATGTTGAAGTATTTAAAGTACGGATTCGGAAGAACTACTGATTATGTAAATGAAGATATACGATTAGGTCGAATAACAAGAGAAGAAGGTGTAAAAATCGTAGAAAAATACGATGGTTCGTGTTCCAATGAATTTATTGAAAGTTTCTGTGCATTTATTGAAATATCTGTACAAGAATTTTGGGAAGTAGTTGACAGTGTTGTAGAAAAAAAATATTTTAAAAGAATTTCAGAAGGAAAATATTTACCTTTATTTAAAGTTGGTTTAGGCTTATGAAAAAAATTGTAATTATAGATTATGGTGTTGGCAATGTATTTTCAGTCTATAATGCTATAAAATATTTGGGTTATTCTAATGTGAAGATCACTTATGATGAAAAGGATATATTTTCTTCTGATGCTATTATCTTACCTGGGGTTGGTGCCTTTGATGAAGCAATGAAAAATATCACAAAAAGAAAACTAGATAAAATCTTACACGAGAATGTATTAATTAATAAAAAGCCAATATTAGGAGTTTGTGTTGGTATGCAAATACTATCAGAGGGATCTGACGAAAACGGATGGCATAAAGGACTTGGTTGGATACCTGGTAAAGTTAAAAAGCTCGAATTAACTCAAAATTTAGCTGTTCCTCATGTAGGTTGGAATAATTTAGAAATTGCAAATAAATCAAATTTGTATTTAAATCAAAGTAATTCGAATCCACATTTTTATTTCGATCATAGTTATTATTTCGAAACAGAGGATAAGTATGTGTCTTCATATTGTGATTATGGTATAAAAATTTGTGCTTCTGTTCAAAATGACAATATTTATGGAGTTCAGTTTCATCCTGAGAAAAGTCAGAATAATGGATTGAAATTATTTAGAAGTTTTCTTAATTCAGTAAAATAATGCTCAAAAAAAGAGTTATTGCAACTTTAATTATAAAAAATAATATAGTTGTACAAAGTATAAACTTTAACAAATATTTACCAATTGGTAAGCCCAGAATTGCAGTTGATTTTTTAGACCAATGGGGAGTTGATGAAATAATATATTTAGATATCGATGCTACAAGGCATGGATACGAACCTAATTTTGAGTTGATAAAAAATCTCGCAAAAAAATGTTTTTTACCCTTAACAATAGGCGGAGGAATAAAAAATATTGATCAGATTAAAAAGTTAATGAAATATGGTGCAGACAAAATTTCATTAAACTCTATATTACTTAGCGATATAGAATTCGTTAAAAAGACATCCTCAATCTTTGGGAGTCAATGTATTGTCGCTTCTGTAGATGTAATAAAAGTTGGGGGAAACTATCAAGTTTTTGACTATTTGAATTCCAAAAGTAACAAAGTTAGTATTGTTGATTTTGTAAGACAATTAGAGGATAATGGTATTGGTGAGATTTTAATTAATTCAATTGATAGGGATGGAACGTATAAAGGGTTTGATATGGAATTAATTAATATAATTGATCCAATTTCGAATGTACCTGTAATTATTTGTGGAGGTGCTAAAACACCAAAAGATTTTCAAGAAGTTTTTGAAAATTCAAATATAAGTGGGGCAGCTGCAGGAAACTATTTTCACTTTTATGAGCATAGTGTTACACTTACGAAATCATTTTTAAATAGAAAATTACCAATTAGATTTGAAACAAATTTTGATTATCATGAAAGTGATTTATCAAATGATTTTAGAATATTAAAAAAGGAGGATATATTCTTAGAAAATATGTTATTCCATAAAATTGAGAATGAAAATATATGAAAATTTGTAAAAGATGTTTATATACAGAAAATCACCCTTTGAATATCATTATTGATAACGAAGGTATTTGCAGTGGTTGTAGAATTCACGAAGAGAAAGATAATATTAATTGGTATATAAAATCATTAGAATTAAAAGAATTATTAGAAAATTACAAAAATAAATCTGGAAATAATTACGATTGTATAATACCTGTTTCAGGTGCAAGTGACTCTTATTTTATTGTACATACAATAAAGAATATTTATGGTATGAATCCATTATTGGTTACTTATAATAAACATTATAACACATCTGTAGGAGTAAGAAATCTGGCAAATCTAAGAACTAAATTTGATTGTGATATAATTACATTAACCGTTAACCCGGAAACAGTAAAAAAAATAACTAGAGCAACTATTAGAAAATTAGGTAGTATTTATTGGCATTGTATAGCTGGACAAACAGTTTTTCCTGTTCAAATTGCTGTTAAGTTTAAAATTCCATTAATAATTTGGGGGGCACACCAAGGAGTTGATCAAGTTGGAATGTTTTCTCATCATGATAAAGTTGAGATGACTCGAAAATATAGAAAAGAACACGATTTAATGGGCTTTGAAGCAGAAGATTTAATAGATGAGTTTGATGGTATTGACGAGAAAGATATAATTCAGTTTAAATATCCTTCTAATGAAGAAATTGAAAAAGTAGGCGTTAGAGGAATTTATTTAAATAATTATCATCGATGGGATAGTAAAACACAACATGAAGAAATGATTAAATTGTACGATTTTGAATCAAATATTCAAAATAGAACTTTTGACACCTATAATAATGTTGATTGTTGGAATTATTCTGATACACACGATTTTATAAAGTTAATTAAACATGGGTACGGAAAGATGACTGATCATGTTTGTAGAGAGATTAGATTAAGAAGATTGTCAAGAGAAAAAGGAATAGAATTAGTTGAAAAATACCATTTTATAAAGCCAATGAAAATCGATCATTTTTTAAAATGGATAGGGATTAGTGAAAATTCATTTTATTATTTAATTGATCAACATAGAAATAATAAATTTTGGAAAAGGAATGACAATTGGGGGTGGGAATTTTATAAAGATTTAAATTATAATATAAATTCAATTGAATCTGCTAGATATAGTTTTGAATTAATTCAAGAATGGTCAGATTTTTATTTAACAAAAGAGAAAATTAGTGAAGATTCAAATGATGAATATATTTTAATTGGGAAAGGTTGTTAATGTCTAGTCCTGAAATAGCGTTACACAAAAAATAACGTTATAAAAGAAGAAAAAAAACGTTTATCAAAAACGTACACAGAAAGACTATTCAATGTCCTTCAAATTGCAGATTGTTCAATCAATTGAACGTGGTGAACTTACAGCTTATGACGCAAGGAAGTAATATGGTATTCAAGGCGATTCAACAGTTCTTAAATGGTTAAGGAAATTTGGCAACTTTGATTGGCAAACACAAACACCTTCAAAAATGGCAAAAAACACCATCTCAAAGGTTAATGGAACTCGAACAAGAAGTGCTTTTGTTAAAAAAACAAAAAGCATTATTGGAAAAGCAAATTGAATTTTCTGACAAGAAGGCTATCATATTTGATGTAATGATAGATTTGGCTGAAAAAGAGTATAATATTCCAATAAGAAAAAACTTATCACCCGAACAATTGATTCCTTTAAACAAGGCCAACAAGAAAGCATAAAAACTTCTTGTAAATTGTTCGGGGTAAGTAAACAGGTCTATTGTCGCTCAATAAAATCCACTAAAAAGAGGAAAGGAATTTCCCTTTAAGTTATCGAGATGGTGACTTCAATACGGAATATTATGCCTAAAAATAGGGGGTAGAAAATTATTTCATATGCTGTCAAATCAATTAAAAGAGATAGGAGTTGGTAGAGATATGTTGTTTCGAATTTTGAGATCAAATCACATGCTAATTACACCTAAAAAAGTTGTTATATCACAACGAATTTACATCATCGATTTAGAAAGCATAAGAATCAAATAGAAAATATTCAAATCGTTGAACCAGAGCAAATTTGGGTGCCTTACATAACTTATATTGGGAATAGAAAAAATCCGATGTATTTGTCATTAGTTACATATGCGCACTCTAAAATGGTTGTGGGATATGATCTTTCGAATTCACTCAATACTGAAGGGTTATTAAGAGCATTAAAAATGGCAAAAAAATCGAGAGTTTATAAATAAAATATCTTAATTCATCATTCAGATAGAGGATTACAATATTGTAGTAATGAATACCAAACTTTATTGAGTAAAAGCAAAATTAGATGCAGCATGACAGAGACTTATGATCCATATGCCAACGCTGTTGCAGAAAGAATAAATGGTATATTAAAGTAAGAGTTCATCGGTGAAAATAGAAATATTGAAATAAAAATCATGAAGGAACTTATCCGAGATAGCATAGGTATTTATTACAATATTAGGCCCCATTATTCATGCTATATGAATACTCCGAAATACATGCATCAGCAAAATGAGATTAAAATAAAAACGTACAAATCGAGTAGGGAGTTAGGGATAAGTTCCCTACCTGTCCTCTCACACCACCGTACGTACCGTTCGGTATACGACGGTTCCTTAATTTACATACAACCTTAACTTTTCGGTAATAATCCGATAGAAAAATATAACCAGCTTGTTTGAGACGTTCATTTGTGACTGTTCTAGTTAGGATTGGGCTGTTAGCTCTACGCCAATAGCCTTTTCTATTGTTTGCATATTCCCAAGCTTTGTATTTATTTATACCCAACTTGATAAGATTTCTAAGTTTGGTTCTACCTCGTTGCCATATAACCATTCTTAATCGTCTGCGATACCATTCATCTGTTTGTAGCAGAAGTCCCTTCATGTTTGCCAACTTGAAGTAGTTCACCCAGTCAATAATATATTGTTTAAGCGATTCTTTTCGTCTTTCATTTCCCCAACCATTGCTTCAGGAAGTTAATTCTTTCAACTTTTCTCGCATCTTTTGTCCATTTTTCGAGTGTACTCGTAGTTGACATTCTCCCTTATATCTGTAAAAGGAATACCCTAGAAACTTGATCTTCGAGATCTGTGCAACTGATGTTTTCTCTGCATTTACTTTAAGAAATAGTTTTTCTTCGATGTATGAAAGAATATTCCGTAGGGTTCTCTCTGAACTACTTTTACTTTTACACAAAATAAACATGGCATCTGCGTATCGTACAAAACGATGTCCACGATTTTCAATCTCTTTATCTAATTCGTTAAGCATTATATTACTCAATAAAGGACTTAAAGGACCGCCTTGAGGAACTCCGACCTCTGTTTGTTCAAACCTATTTCGTATTACACCCCCTGCATTTAGATACTTATGGATTAGCGAGATAACTCGACCATCTTTGATTGTTCTTGACAACACTTCAATCAATTTACTATGATTGACTGTGTCGAAGAACTTTTCTAAGTCCATATCCACCGACCAAACATACCCTTCGGTGATATTTTTTTGGCAGGTTCTTAATGCTTGATGCGCACTACGTTTTGGTCGAAAACCATAACTCGTGTCTGAAAATTGTTTCTCGTAAATTTGAGATAAAACTTGAGAGATTGATTGTTGAATAACTCTATCAACTACGGTAGGAATACCAAGCTGTCTTGTTTTTCCATTTTCTTTAGGTATATCTACCCTTCGAACTGGATTCGGTTGATATTTACCAGCCAATATAGACTTTACAAGTTCATCTTTATGTCTAACAAGATAATCTTTTAAAGATTCGACTTCCATCTTGTCAATTCCTCCAACCCCTTTATTTCGCTTTACCTGAAGGTAAGCTTCATTCAGATTGTTGGGTGACAAGATAAACTCTAAAAGTCCATAACCTAATTGGTTGTTGTTTGCGAGGTTGTTTTCAGTTATCCAAATGAAAGTCTGCCCTTCTACATAGCCGTCGAGTTCCGCTCTATTCTTTTGTAGACAGGTATCTGATGATATTTTCTGCTTTCTACCCTTCATTCAGTAACATTCATTTACTATTCACTTCTTAAGGTTCAGCCCTTCCTAAACATAGTCGATATTTTATACTATGGCATCTGCTGACTTCTCACAGTAAATCTTTTCCAACCGTAAATCATACTTCGTTTCAATACGTCTGTGAGATCTCCCGTAGTAAGACAAATAACTTTCATTCCATGCACCCGCAACATTTACACTCTTGTGTCTGTGTAGTTTTTGGACTTCGTTTTGTGTTGCAAACTCATCCCACAAGATATGTCTGATGTTATTCGTGTTCCTCAGGTCGGAATTTTGCATTAGGCTTCCTTCAGATTCCACTTCGTAAAGGACACCCTTGCCATCTGCTAGTGGTTGGCAACTACAGACCCCCATGACGGACTTACACCGTCGAGTTATTTACCATGCACGGCACACAACAAAAAAAAACACCAGCAAACACGTATTTGCTGGTATGTAATATTTAATTATTTTTACTTTAAATCTGTAATGTCCATTTAGCACTAGTCATCGGTTTGATTTATTCCTGGCGAGTTGCTCCTCAGCAGGCTCGTTTCCGCTTCAATCAAATAAAGCAAAAAACAATAATTTGAACTATGATTTACAATGTATCGAAATTAGTGATCACTTACCTTTTTTATATTTATTTTGAGCTAAAAGCACTTTATATTCTCTACTTCGACCATTGTAGTTGTGTTATATGCAGCTGTAAGACAAGCTTTTATAAAAATAAATTACTTAAATATTTCAGGTTTCGTTTTTTTTTGATCTCAATATTACCTCTATTGAGTATCTTTGTTCATAAGAAAGGTAGCCGTCACAAATTTATTTTTGGCGATTTAACAGGGTAAAATAACTTCTTTCCTACAAACAAAAGGGGAATTTTCGAATTTCAATTCTGTCTTGAAGTTTTCAGCCTCTATTAAGACTAAAAGTTGCTTTTGTTACTTATACTTAAGATTGTTTTTAGTAGGAAGATTTCGATTTAAGAGTAAGGATTTTTTATTTTTTAATTAATTTATCATATGAAAAAAATATTAATAGTTGATCATTTTATGGTAACTCCCTATTTTGAAACCTCTGTAGAGATAGCCTTAAATAATATTGATGAGGGAGCAGAAGTTTCATTTTATTATGTTGATCTATTTTATGATTATTTCCGTGTACCAGGTCATCTTAAATTATCTTTTTTTAAAAATTTAAAATGGTTAAGAAATGATAAGAAAAAAAAAATAAAAGTATTAAAAATATTAGAAGCTAAAGGAGTTAAGGTTTTTCACTTAAAAAACAAAAATATATTTACATTCTTGAAAGCATTTAAATATGCTTTTTTTCATCCTTTAAGTATCGATTTGATTAAAAATTATGAGTTTTATGGTGCTAATCTTGGCATTGGAGTTGCATCCTCTTATGTTAGTATTCTAGGAGATGATGAGCCTATATTAAACTTAAAGTCACGCTTAATTAAAAAATTGTTGTTTGAATCTGCTATAGCATATCAAATCGTAAGAAAAAAAAATAATAACAATTACTTTTCTGAATTTTACACTTTAAATGGAAGGAATTATTTGGATAATGCTTTTGTGAAAGCATCTCAAAACATGTCAAAAAAAATATTTGTTTATGAATTGGGGTTTAATTATAGTAAATATGAATTATTTCGCTATCCACTTCATTCTTTTTTGAATATTAGTAAAGAAATAGATCTTTATTGGGGATTAGCAGGTGTTAATAAAGTAAGAATTGCGGAAGATTTTTTCATTAAAAATCAAACCGGAACAGATTTTAATACGCCTAGTTTTTCAAAACAATTTCAAAACAATTTAATTGATATAAAAACAACTAAAAGAAAAATAGTTTATTTTACATCTAGTGATGATGAATTAGCTTTTATTGATGATTCTGAACAGGCTCAACCTATATTTAGAAAACAAAAAAATCTACTTGATTTTTTGAAGAATTTCGCTATAGAAAATGATAATATTCAGCTTGTTATTAGAATTCATCCTAACATTTCTTCAAAAAGTAAAAGATTAAAATCATACTGGAATGATTTGCAAATACCAGGAGTTATAGTTTATCCCTCTTATTCTAAAATTAATTCTTATGAATTAATCGAATGGGCAGATGTTATCGTTAGTTATGGTTCAACTATCGGTTTTGAAGCAACTTTTTTAGGAAAACCTTCAATTAGTGCGGGTTCGTCATATTACAGGATGTTAAATTGCACATATAACCCAAGAAATGAGGATGAATTGAGAACACTTTTAAATGACGCTTCACTTAGGCCTATGTTGAAATCAAAATGTTTACCATATGCCTATTATTTAGTTAGTTTTGGGATTAATTACAAATATTTTAAACCCCTTGCTTTTAATGATGGTTATTTGACTATTGATGGTGAAATAATTAAACTTTAATTTTATATAACAATTTATGCGTAATTTGCATATATAATTTGTGTAATTAAAGCAAGACAAAAATAAATAATTGACCCAAAAAGAGATATAATTATGAAACACCCACATATTTAATGAGAAAATTATTGTTTTATGATATAAATAAAATTAACTCATTTTTAACATTAACAATTTTGTTAAAATTAAAAATACAAATATAAAATACAAATATAAAATCAAATAAGTATAAAATCAAATAAGTATGACATCTTTATTAAACGAAAGTTCTCATATTCAGTATAAAGCTGAAGGTTATTTAGGACCATTTAAAATTTTAAATGCTACCGAATGCGAAGACTTACTTAAAGCTATACATTTTCCACACTTAGTTCAAACTTGGTATAAGTCAGGACATGAAAAGTCAAAAAGAATTATCGATGTTGCGAATAATCCTAAACTTGTGTCAATTGTTTCTGGGTTAATTGGCGATGATATACTATTATGGGGAAGTATCTTTATTGTACAATCTAGATTTATGAAACATGATTTACATCTTGATGTTGAACATGGTAAATGGAAAGGTGTAACGTTGTGGTTGGGTCTTAGAAATCTTGAAGAGACAGAAGTTTTTATTATCACTAGATCACATTTGTTGCCAATAACTCCTCAAGAACTTTCTAAACAAGGAGTAGATATTTCAAATGATCAAGAAATGCTTAGGATAGCACAATCTTACGATTCTAAGTGTGAATTAAAATATTTTAGAATTCAACCAGGTGAACTTGTACTTTGGGAAGGAAAAACTTGGCATGGGACAATAAATCATGGTAATTTAGATAGGGTAGCACTAATACTTCAATATTCCCCAACTTCAGAAAAAACATTTATTCCTAAAACTTATTCCTATCCAGATACGGAATGGGAGGAGAATATATTCCCTCCTTGTATTTTGATAAATGGAAAGGATGATTTTAAATTAAATAATCTAATGAATCCTAAAAAAATTGGTTCTTTGCTCGATTATTTGGATACATATTATAAGCTGTACAAAAAAGGAGCAGCTAAAAATATTATCATTAATATGATAAAGTCGGACTTAAAAAATCAATTTCAGACCTATTAAAATCCTATAGCTACTTTTTCAATTTTGTAGTTGTACTAAATTCAAAAAAATTAGATTATGTTCAAATTCCTAAAGCTTTTTAAGCAAAATA
Organism: Flavobacteriia bacterium; assembly: GCA_947455255.1. Taxonomy (GTDB): domain Bacteria; phylum Bacteroidota; class Bacteroidia; order Flavobacteriales_D; family Crocinitomicaceae; genus CANHVK01. The sequence continues at coordinate 11,570 of CANGOA010000003.1, forward strand.
CAATATCAGTATATGATGATGTTTCGAATTCAACTTTTAAATTAGTTTTACGTGATGATTGTTATATTGAAAAAGAAATACAACAATTTGGATTATATGGATATTTTGAAAAAGAGTCTTTAAAACTTTGGTCGATTTTATGTAGGGATTCAAAAGTTATTATTGACATTGGTGCCAATACTGGAGTATATTCCATATTAGCCAAAGCAAATAATCCAACATCAAATGTACTTTCCATAGAACCTATTAGTACAAATTTTGATGTATTAACTGCAAATATAAAGTTAAATAAATTTAAAATTCTAACTGAAAAAGTTGCATTATCAAATACTGTTGGCGAAGCTAAGATGTATATGTTTAAGGATAAATTAAATTATATGACTAGTATAAATTCTAATAGATATGAAGGTAATCCGGAAATTATTCAAGGAAAGGAGATTGTAGAAGTAATTGTTCCTATTCAAATTTTTTCTAATTTGTATGAAAAACATCATTTTAAATCATTGGATCTAATAAAAATAGATGTTGAAGGGCATGAGGTAGAAGTCATTGAATCAATGATGGAATATATATCTAAATTTGAACCAAATATTTTGATTGAGATTCTAAGTGATGAAATTGCTAATTCGATTTCCAAATTGGTCGAAAGTATTAATTATCATTTTATCTCAATTGATGAAAATACTATGCCTAATGAAGTAGATAAATTAAATAATAATGATCATCATAATTTTTTACTATGTAATTCCTCAACTTTTAATTCATTGCTAGCATCTAAAAAGATTCTTCAAAAATGATTTTTTACCTTTTGTATTATTTGTTTATAATCGACCCATTACATACTCAACGCGTTTTGCATGAGTTTTGCAACTAACTGAATAGTATATTTTTTTGTTTAAGTTATTTTATCGATTATTTATTGCATTAATAAATAATTGCGACTACTCAATTTTTGTTATTAATTGTCTTCGTGTAAAAAACTTAATTTCTAATAAAAAAAGATACTTTTGATTTTTATTTAAAACACAAATGAAAGTATTACATATATCCACCACGGATTTAGGAGGAGCTGGACTTGCAGCTATAAGATTCCATGAAGCACTTTTGCAAGAAGGTTTTGAGTCATCCATACTTTTTTTAGAAAAGAATAGGTATAATGGTTTAAATTCATTTATTTTTAAAGGTAGAAGCAAGACTGAATTACAATTACCATCTCAACCAGTTTTGACATTAAAAAATTATTTTAAGGAAAAGTTTTTTTATTCCTACACAAATAGGTATAATCAAATTTTATCTGAGATTAACAAAAATAAAGAGTTTCAAGATAGAATTAATAAGGATTCACATACTAAATTTGAAGTGTTTTCCCCCCCCTTTTCTTTATATGATGTTACTGAAAGTCAGTGTTATAAAGATGCTGATATTATTCATTTACATTGGATATCGGGATTTGTAGATTTTGAATCTTTTTTTAGGATTAACAAAAAACCAGTGTTTTGTTCATTACATGATGAATATTTATTGTTAGGAGCATTTCATTTTGAGTTAGATAGTGAAAGAAACATAGAGGAATATGGTGAATTAGATAAGTCCTATTCACTCACAAAACAAAATGCGATTTTACATTCGAGTTCTAAAATTACTTTTATTTCTGGTGCGGATTGGTTAATGAACAAATTAAGCAACCATCCTTTAAAAGATATAAATAGAGAGAAGGTGTTTTATCCAGTTAAAAGGTCTCTATATCGTTTTATAGAAAAAAATACAGCAAAATCACTTCTTAATTTACCAAGTAATAAGCCTATCGTCTTATTTGCAGCAGGTAATGTTTCAAATTATCGGAAGGGTTTTGATTTGTTATTACCATTAATCTCTGATCCTGCATTTTCACATGTGCATTTTTTGGTTATGGGTTTATTAACGTTTGAAATTCAATGTGATAATATTACTGTTCTAGGTAAAATTTCGGATGAATTATTGATGCCTATTCTATATGCATCTGCTGATTATTATGTATTACCCTCAAGGGCGGAAGGATTTTCCTATGGTATGAGTGAAGCATTATGTTGTGGGACGCCTGTAATTGCTTTTGATGTAGCAGATCATAAATCTTTTTTAGAAAAGAATGCATTCGGTGCAATCGCTGAAAATTTAAATTCGGATTCATTAAAGCAAACACTATTAAATTGCATTAATGATAAGAATGCATTTGATAATCAGTATATTGCTATTAATTCAATTAAATATTTAGATTCTTCTATTGTTGCAAAAAGGTTAATTTCAGTTTATAATACAAATAGTTAAAACTGAATTAAAGTTAGATTTGAAATGACAGAATAGATTTCTTCTTTCGAAATTGTGTAGAATAGAGGTAATCGAATCAAACAGTTGGTGTATTTTTCACTTTGAAGTAATTCTCTACCATCATGTTTGTTTTCATAAAATTTACTTTTTTCTAGACTTTGATAATGAAAAACAACATCGATATTTTTTTGCTTCATTGATTTAATTATGTGATTTCTTTGGTCTACATTTTTACATATTAAATAAAACATGTGGGCATTATTTGTAGAATAAGTGGGTATAAAAGGAAGCTTTAATCCGTTCGTGAGTGCCCAGTTTTTTAATTCCTTATAATAAATATCCCAAGTTTCAAGTCGTTTTTTTTGAATGACATCAATATTTTCTAGTTGAGCCCATAAAAATGCCGCAGTTAATTCCGAAGGTAAAAACGAAGACCCAACATCTACCCATCCGTATTTGTCAACTTCACCACGATAAAAAGAAGATCTATTCGTTCCTTTTTCCCAAATTATTTCAGCTCTATGCTCGAAAGTTTTGTCATTAATTACGAGTAGCCCACCTTCGCCAGCGATTATATTTTTTGATTCATGAAATGAAAATGCGCTTAGGTGTCCAAAACTACCAAGTGTTTTTTTTGATCCATCCGATGAAATAAAGTAATTATCTATAGCTTGAGCAGCATCTTCAATTAAAAAAATGTTATGTTTTTCTGATATGGAATTAATTTTATCCATATCAGTTGCTACCCCAGCATAATGAACAATAATAATAGCTTTCGTTTTTGGAGTTATTAAATTTTCAATTAAGTCTTCATCAATTCCAGGGTGGTCTTCACGACTATCACAGAAAATAATTTTTGCACCACGTAAAATAAAAGCATTCGCAGTACTAACAAATGTATATGAAGGCATAATTACTTCATCATCGGGTTGAATGTTTATGAGTATTGAAGCCATTTCTAATGCATCAGTACACGAAGATGTTAAAAGGCATTTATTGAAATTATATTTTTGTTCAAAAAAGGATTGACATTTTTTTGTGAAAATTCCGTTTCCACAAAGATGCCCTGAGTCCACTGCCTCTTGTATATATGTAGTTTCTTTACCTGTAAGATAAGGTTTGTTAAATGGTATCATTTTTATTATTAAATTTCGAGTTTTAATTAATCAAATATATCGAATATTTATTAATTAAATATGGACTTGTCTTTGAACCTTCTCAATTAATTGGAGAATAAGTTAAGCTATATGCTAGGATTAAACCTTAGAAGTATGGTGACAGAAAGAAAAAAGTATGACAAGTCTTTTAAAACAAAGGCTGTAGAATTGAGTTTCGCTAGAAACAATGTGAATGAGGTAGCAGAAGAGTTGGTTATCAAAGCTCAACAACTATCAGAATGGAGAAAACAATACCGAGAAAACGGAGATGTTGCATTTCCTGGTCATGGAAATATAAAACAGAGCGAATCGGAAAAGGCTATATCTACCTTAAAACGAGAATTGAGAGAAATGACAATGGAACGCGATATAGTAAAAAAGGCGATCAGCATCTTTTCCTCGAGCGACAAGAAAAATACACGTTTATGAAATTTCATCAACAATTTTTCACTGTCGAAAAGATGTGTAAAATATTCAAAATTAGTTCTAGTTCCTACTATAATTGGAAGCTAAATATAGATGGTAAAAGAAGAGCAAATGATGAAAAACTACTTCGTAAAATAAAGGACATACATAAGCATAGTTGTCAAATATATGGTAGCACATTGATTTATAATGAATTAAAAAATAGTGATGTAAGTGTTTCTAGGCGAAAGTCGCAAGAATAATGAGTAAAAACCTTATCCGTTCAGTACATGCTAGAAAGTTTAAAATCACAACAAACTCTAAGCATAACTATCCTGTTTGTGAGAATATTTTAGATCGAAATTTTTCTCCAGAACGGGAAGGAAAATCATGGGTGTCTGATATTACATATATAGCAACAAAAGAAGGGTGGTTGTATATAACAATCATTTTGGATTTGTTTGACAGAAAAGCAATTGGATGGGCTTTCAGTTCAAGAATGTTTGCGAGTGAAACTGTAATCCCAGCTTTTAAAATGGCAAAACTCAATCGGCTGATTGTGGATGGCTTAATTTTTTCATTCGGATCGCGGAGTTCAATATGCTTGTAATGAGTTTAAAAAGCAGTTAGAAAGCCCTTTAATAAGACAAAGTATGAGTAGGAAAGTAAATTGTTGGGACAACGCAGTGGCAGAGAGTTTTTTTCAAATCTTTAAAGAAAGAATGTGTTTACAGAAATAATTATTTAACGCGCAAAGAAGTTGAATTATCTGTTTTTCAATGGATAGAAATGTGGTATAATACAAATCGAATTCATAGTAGTTTGGGAAATAAATCGATTAAAGAATTTGCTAAATCAAATAAAAATCAGAACTTAGCGGCATAGCTTAACTACGTCTCCAGAATTTGAAGGCAAGTCTAGTATGTAAATAGTGTTTAATTTCATTTTAATAATTAGTGGCTTTTTTCTCAATAATAACTATAAATTATAATAATTCTTTTGGTCTCAAAAAGACTATAGAAAGTGTTGCAATACAGAGTTATGTAAATTATGAATTTATCATTATTGACGGAGCTTCAACAGACGATAGTGTCTCAGTTATTAATCAATTTCATCATATTATTACAAAAAGTTTAATAGAATCAGATACTGGTGTTTATAATGCGATGAACAAAGGTTGGAAACAAGCGATTGGTTCTTATTGTATTTTTTTAAACTCGGGTGATGTATTTGCAGATAAGGATGTGCTTAAAAACACCTATGCGTTAATTGATCCTTCTTCCGATATAATATATGGGTGCCACCTATGTGGAAGTACAGATGGAGCACGTTGGAATCCCAAAAAAGATTTTAAATTTCGAGAAATTATGAATCATACCCCAATTTCACATCAAGCTACTTTTATCAAAATATCGGTGCTTGAAAATATCGGAGGATTTAAGGAGCAGTACAAAATCATTGCGGATTGGGGAGTGTTACTTGATTCGATGCGCATGCATACTCGATTGCAAAAAATTTCTCTAGATATCTGTATTGCAGAAGTTGCGGGCATTTCTAATGTTTCAGATCAAGAAGTGATGAAAGAACGTAGTTTGTACTTACTTCGACATCATTTTATTGCTTTTTTCTTGAATAAATATGTAGTTTTACCATTGATTAGTCTACGTAAAAAGATATTGTGTTAAACCGTGAGTAAGCAAAAACTTTTATTTATAACACACGAATCAGCACTTTCAGGTGCGCCACGTTCCTTATTGTATTTCATCGAATGGTTAAGGTCTAATCGAAAGGAATATGAGATTCATGTATTATCTTTGAAATCTGAAACCCCTTTAGATAATGCATTCAAAACGGTTTCAGATTTATATTTTGATTTTACCAATGTAAGCAATAAGGTTGAATATAGTCTAAAAAATAGAGTTCAGCGAAAATTAACAGGAAAACCATTTTCTTCAGAAAAAGATAGATTGTTACAAGATATTGTTAAAAATCAGTATGTTTTAATTTATGCAAATACGGTGGTAACTTTGCCAATTGCTTTATATATAAAAGAACAGCTTTGTACTACGAAATTAGTCTTGCACGTACATGAAATGGCGACAGCAATTCACCAATTAGTTCCTGATTTTGAGAGTTATATTTCCAATGTTGATTTTTTTATAGCTGCTTCTGCATTGGTTAAAGAACATTTAGTTCGCTATTTTGGGTGTAATGAAACGATGATTCAGCGGGTATATGAGTGTTCCGATATTTCAATAACAGATAGTATACCAACACTTGAACCTATAAATGCGAAGCGTGTAATTATGGTTGGTGGTGCTTATTGGGCTAAGGGAGATGATTTGTTTTTATTGGTAGCAAAAGAAGTTGTTTCACGGGATCCTTCCATTCACTTTTATTGGTTGGGAAGTCAATCTTTAGAGCGTAAAACAGTTAATCAGGGAGATATTGATAAATTAGAGATAGGTTCTCATGTTCATTTTTTACCTCATACGTCTACACCTCATGATATAGTAAAAGTGATGGATATTTTTGCTTTGACTTCGCGATCAGATTCTTTTCCTTTAGCTGCTATTGAGGCAGGTTTGTTAGGAGTACCGATAGTATGTTTTGAAAAAGCATCAGGTATACAAGAAATCATTCAACAAGGCGGGGGAGAAGTTGTTCCGTATTTGGATATTCAAAAAATGGCAGACGCAATTATACGTTTAGTGACCAGTGACGAGTTACTTGGGAGGCTAGGTTTGGAAGTTAAAGATTTGTTTCAACATTGTAAACCGAATATTATAGCAGAAGAAATTGGAAAAGTGTTAATTGATATTTTAGAAAGAAAGTGAATAATTCAATTGAAATAAGTGTTTGTATTCCCACGTATAACAATATCAAGAATTTACAAAAAGTGATTGACTCGATCGTAATACAATCTTTTACATCCTATGAAATTATTGTTTCAGATGATAGTAGTACAAACGAAGTCAAAGAATTAATTCAATTCAATATACAAAACGGGGTAGCTATTCGTTATTTTCATCATCCTATTTCTTTAGGTTCTCCGAAAAATTGGAACTTTGCGATACAACAAGCAAAAGGAAAATACATAAAAATTTTACATCATGATGATTGGCTGTTAACTTCAGAAGCACTAGCGTTGTATTATACGGAAGTTTCCCAAGATGAAAAATGTTTTGTGTTTGCTGCTGCTGAATCGATACAAAATGGTAATTTAGTGCATCATGTTCCAAGTAAAACAATTTTTCAGGATTTACAAGCGAACCCTTTTGTAATTTTAAAAGCAAATTTTATAGGAGGTCCATCTTCAATGCTATTTCCAAATAATCAACTTTTATTTGATGAGCGATTAATTTGGTTAGTTGATGTCGATTTTTATATGCAATTATTTGTAAATAACTATACAGTTAAATATGTTTCAAAACAATTGTATTGTACATTTATGGATGATTCTAACATAACAAACAAATGTGTAAATGACTATGATTTAAATATTAAAGAACTTACAATAATATACCATAAGTATAAAAATAAACTTAAATTAAGAAAACGTGTTCAACTTTTGGTATTTATGCATCACTATTTGCAACAGGTACATAAGACAAATTTCTTTAGTTCAACTATTAAAATACTATTTCACTAATCAAACTAAAGTTGTTTTATTAAATTTACAAAAAAAATACTATGCTACTAAATAAGATAAAGAACAAATTATCCTCCATGTTCATAAAAGAGAAGGTAAATGAACGGTTCGATTATATTAATCCACAGAAAATTTCTTATTCTCAAAGTGGAGAAGATTTACTTGTAGATTATATTTTTAAGGTTAGAGGATTGGAAAAAGTTAGCTATTTAGATATTGGAGCTAATCACCCTCTCTATATAAATAATACATATATTTTCTATCTGAAAGGTAGTAGGGGAGTAAATATTGAGCCTAATCCAAAAATGATTGAGCGCTTTATTAAATTAAGACCAAATGATATTAGTATTGCCGCAGGCGCAGCGCCTGATAAAGGTGAATTAATCTATTATGAATTAGATTCTCCAGAATTAAATACATTTTCTAAAGAACATGCATTGCAAATGCAAGAAAAAGGTCATACGATACATCGTGTAACTATTTTTCCAGTAATTACTATAAATTATATTATTGCAACCTACTTTAACAATATTTCTCCCAATGTTATATTTATTGATGCAGAAGGAATGGATTTCGAGCTTGTAAATAGTATAGATTTTAATATATATAAGCCTGAAGTGCTTTGTGTAGAATCGGTTAGTTATGAGTTAGATGGGAGTGGTAAGAAAGATGCAAAACTGATAGATTTAATTACTTCTAAAGGTTATATGCTGTATGCAGACACTAATATTAATTCCATTTTTGTAAGAAAAGATTTTTGGCTTTTATGATTCTATCTAAAGCAAAATGTGTGTTTGTTAATCAATTTTTTCTACAACTAATTGTAATTTAAAATCGAAAGAAGAATTATTTTTGGGGATTACTAATTTACTTAAATTTTAGTTGTGTTTACTAATCTTATTCAGTTGTTTTTGAATTCATTTAGACAACATAACTATTAATTTTATTATTACATTTGTTTTTAAAAAAATATGTATAACGATTTTGATTATTTAATGTCTCCTTTAGAAATTGAGGATGAATTAAAAAAATATTTTAATTTAAATAAAGTTAATTTAGTTCTTGATATTGGTGCTTGTGATGGTTTGGACTCAATAAAATATGCAAGGTTATTTCCAAATTCTGAAGTTTACTCATTTGAACCTTTAATCCATAATTTGGAATTGGTTAAAAAGAACTTAAATACATTTAATATTAAGAACGTTATTCCAATTCCTTTGGCTTTAAGTGATAGTAAAGGTAAAGCTATTTTTTATGTTTCATCAGGTAGGCCAAATGATGTTGAAGGTGCTGAAGATTGGGATTTTGGAAACAAATCAAGTTCTTTATTGCAGCCTAATAAAACAATAGAAGTACATCCTTGGTTGGAATTCAAAGAAAATGTTTCAGTGAATACAGATACATTAGCAAATTTCGTTATTGAGAACAAGATTTCTAGAATTGATTTTATTCATATGGACGTTCAAGGCGCAGAATTAATGGTACTTGAAGGGGCTAAAGATTTTATTTCTAACATAAAAATGATTTGGCTTGAAGTTGAAAATATTGAATTATATAAAAATCAGCCATTAGCAACAGATGTTGAAATGTTTTTATCTATAAATGGATTTACTAAAATTAAAGATGCTGTAAATCAGATTGCAGGTGATCAGCTTTGGATTAATTACGATTTTTTTCCTAAGAAAAAGTTAACTCATTTTATGTATAAAATTTTAGAAAAATTAACATTTTGAGTTAATATGCTTATAGTACAACTCACGGGTGGTATAGGGAATCAATTATTCCAGTATGCAATGGGCAGGTCACTTAGTGAACGTTCTAAAGATACTTTAATGTTGGATATTAATTCTTATTCTTGGGATTCTCTTAGAAAGTACGAATTAGGTGTGTTTCAATTAAAAGCTCCATTTGCATCGAAAAAAGAGATTGAAAGGGTAAAACAAAGTAACCCTTTATTTAAAGATCGTGTTTACTATTACTTTAAATTAAAATGTGCTCCTTTCCCATATTTTAGACTTTCTTATTTAAAGGAACAATCGTTTACATTTGATACGAATTATTTAAAATTCAAATCTGAAAATGTATATGTAGAAGGTTATTGGCAATCAGAAAATTATTTCAAGGAGATACGCGATATTTTATTAAACGAGTTGTATATAGAGGAATCTAGATTTTCTTTAATTATGAAGGATTACACATCTATAATTAGGAAAGCCCAAGACAGTGTCTCGATACATATTCGACGAGGTGATTATTTATCAAATACAGAAACAACAGCATTTCATGGTTTATGTGGTTTAGATTATTACAGAGATGCGATGTATCATATTGAAAAAACAATAGCTAACCCAACTTATTTTGTGTTTTCTGATGATAAATCCTATGTAAAAGAAGTTTTTAGTGGCAAAAAGAATGTAGTCATCGTTGAAAATGTACCTTACGATTATGAGGAATTATTTTTAATGAGTTATTGTAACCATCATATAATTGCTAATAGTTCTTTTAGTTGGTGGGGAGCATGGCTTAATGATTCTTCAAAGAAACAGGTTGTTGCTCCAGCTAGATGGTTCGCAAATATTGAGATGAACAATCAAACACAAAGTTTATTTCCACCATCCTGGATTAGAAAATGATTAATTCAAATGAAAATCTATCGTTAGTAAGCGTCATTATGCCGGTGTATAATGGTGCAATGTATTTGAATGAAGCAATAACAAGTATTTTAGGTCAAACCTATTCAAATTTTGAATTTATTATTATCAACGATGGTTCGACTGATCGTTCTGAAGAAATTATTTTATCTTTTTCAGATTCTCGAATAGTTTATGTGAAAAACCCTGAGAATTACAGGTTGATTAAGACCTTAAATCTTGGTTTTTCAATGGCAAAAGGCCGCTATATTGCGCGAATGGATGCAGATGATATTTCACTTCCAGATCGCCTGTTAAAGCAAGTAGATTTTTTGGATAATAACATAGAGTATGGTTTAGTGGGAACAGGAGTTAATTTACTTAATTCAGAAAAAAAACAACTTCTGTATCATACTGATCATTCCTCTTTAAAATTTGCTTTAGCCTTTTATTGTCCGTTTATCCATCCAAGTGTAATGATTCGAAAAAATGTTTTTGAAGGAATGGACGTAATTTTTGATAATCTGTATCTTCATGCAGAAGATTATGAATTATGGACACGACTCGCATTTAATACAAAGATGGCTAATCTACCAGAATATTTGTTGAATTATCGTATACATGATGCACAAATCAGTAGTCAACATTCTGACTTTCAGACTGAATTAGCGAATGAAATCCGCAGAAAATATTTGACTTTCTATTTTAACGAATCAGCGAAGGATTTTGACTATGTTTTTAAGTTAAATATTGAAAAATATACATTTAAAGAAAAGTATAATCAAATTAAGACGCTTTTTGATAAAGATAGGAAGCAATCAGTCTTTGGTGGAGATAATTTGAATAGATTTTTAATCAAACTTTGGAAAGATTTATATATAGAATCGGAGAAACTTACTTTAAAAGAGTATTTTTACTTTGTTTCAAGTTCTATTACATTTAGGTCTAATTGGACAATAAAGCAGATGATTACTGTTTTTGTTAAAATATTTAAATAGTTAATTCTTGAGAAATATTAATGTATAATACCTACATAATATGGATTTTTTAATTTTTAATCAATCAAAACGATGAAACAAGTTGCTAATTGGGGGAATTATCCTGTTTCATACTCAACTATTTTTTCTCCTACTAATATTGAAGAATTAAGAACAATTGTTCTTGAAAACAAACATTTAATAGCAAGAGGAAATGGAAGATGTTATGGTGATTCTTCGCTTGCTAAGAATATTGTTTCAACATTAGGGTTGACAAAAGTGATTTCTTTTGATAAAGAAAATGGAACTTTAGCATGTGAATCTGGAATGTTGTTAAAAGCTATTTTAGAGTTAATAGTACCTTTCGGTTATTTTTTACCTGTTACTCCAGGAACAAAGTTAATTACTTTAGGCGGAGCTTTTTCTTCAAATATACATGGTAAAAATCATCATGTAGATGGTTGCTTTAGTAATTTTGTAAATTCAATTAAACTATTAGATGAATTTGGTAATATTCATCATTTGATGCCTACTGATGAGTTGTTTAAAAAAACAGCAGGAGGTATGGGAAAAACTGGTGTTATTGTCTCAGTCGAAATTCAATTAAAAAAAATTGAAACTAGTTATATCAAGTTGCGGACGATTCAAGCTAAAAATTATGCAGAAGTTATTCAACTAATGGAATCAAATAAAAATTCAACTTATTCTGTAGCATGGATTGATTGTTTAGCGTCTAAAAAAAACATGGGTAGATCGGTTCTTTTATTGGGAGAACATGCTACATTAGATGATCTCTCTACTAAAATTAAAAATCCACTTGAAGTACACAAAAAGGCAAAATTTTCTTTGTTTTTTTACTTTCCTTCATTTGTAATTAATAATTTCTTTGTCCGAATATTTAATTTTCTTTATTATCATAAATCCATTAAATCAACAAATAAAATTGTTCATTATGATTCTTATTTTTTCCCTTTAGATATTGTAAATAATTGGAATAGGATTTATGGAAAAAAAGGGTTTTTAGAATATCAAATGGTTTTTCCAAAGATCAATGCTGAAATTGGAATAAAAAGCGCATTAGAATTATTAACAAAATATAATTCGGCATCTTTTTTAAGTGTAATTAAGGCATTTGGGGATAAAAGTCCTACAGATTATTTAAACTATCCAATCGAAGGAATTACTTTAGGTTTGGATTTAAAAATAAGTAAAAGAGTTTGGTTTTTATTGGATGAGTTAGATGAATTAGTTTCTAAATACAATGGAAAAACATACTTAGCTAAGGACGCAAGGATAAACAAAAACAATTTTGAAAAACAATACCCTTTAAATTTTAATAATACTAATTTTCAATCACATCAAATGCAACGTATAAGTCAATTACATCAAAATATATTATTAGTATTAGGAGCAAATAGTGACATTGCTAAGGCTTATGTTTTAATATATATATCTAAAAATCCAACTGCTTATGTATTGTTCGCTTCTCGAAATCAAAATGAGACAGATGATTTTATACAAAAGAACAGACTTCAAGAAAAAGTGAAATTTGTTTATTTTGATGCTGAAAAGTTGGAAAGTCATGCTGATTTTGTCAATACACTGGAAGGTTATAAACCAACAGAAATTTTATATGCAGCTGGTTATTGCCCAACTAATACTGAGTGTTTTACTTCTTTTGAAACTACACAAAGAATGGTATATGTAAACTACTTAGGTGCTATGTCAATTTTAAATCAATTAGTTGAAGATGATAATCCTTTTTTAAAACGAATAGTAGGAATTTCTTCTATTGCTGGAGTAAAAGGAAGAAAGTCCAATTTCATGTATGGTTCAACAAAATCTGGATTAATAGCCTATTTATATGGGTTAAGTCAAAAATTAAAAGAAAGAGCAATTACTGTGCAGTCTATCGCACCGGGTTCTGTCAAAACTAAAATGACGTCACATTTAAAACTTCCCTTTTTCGCAAGTAGTCCTGAAGAAGTGGCTAACGTTATTTACTCTAAAAGAAAACAATTTCAAGTGTATCCATCCTTTATTTGGAGGTGTATAGCAATGATTGTAAAGCTTTCTCCTCGTTTTATTGTATCCAAATTAGAATGATTAAAATTATTGTCTTTTGTCTTTTGAATCCTTATATTTGAAAAATATTCAAATTAAGGAAGTATGGAAAAAAACGGATTTTTGTCTAATCAATTGGATGTTATTTTAGACACTACAAAACATAAGTATTTTGACCAACATCCCTATCCTTTTGCTCAAATAGATAATTTTCTAAATGAAGAATATATTAATCAAATTTATGATGAGTTTCCAACTCTAAATTCTTCTAAATGGATTAATTACAAGCATTTTAATGAAAATAAGTTTGGTAATACAAAACTTGATTCATTTCCTCCAAAAATTAAGGATTTAATTGTTTATCTCAATTCTAAAGTATTTACAGACAAATTATCAGAGTTTACAGGTATATCTGGGTTAATTCCTGACCCATCTCTTGAAGGGGGAGGTTTACATCAAACACCAAAAAATGGTTTTTTGAATATTCATGCTGATTTTACAGCTCATCCTCACAATAAAACTTGGAGAAGACGTGTGAATCTCCTTATTTATTTAAATAAAGAACTTCAACCTGAATGGGGTGGAGAATTAGAGATTTGGGAAAAAGATATGAGCAAGTGTGTACACAAAATCTCTCCTATTTATAATCGTTGTGTTATTTTTAATACAGACTCTGATACGTATCATGGACATCCAGATCCATTTAATTGCCCTGAAGGAGAAAGTAGAAAATCGATCGCCTTGTATTATTTTACGGATGAAAAGGAGGACTTAAAAGTGAAAGGTACTGATTATAAATCAAGACCACAAGATAGTAGTGTTAAGCGATTTTTAGTTTTTTTGGATAAAAAAGCACTTGCGATTTATCATTATGTAAAAGTGAAAACAGGAATGAGCGATGCGTTTATGAGTAGAATATTAGGTTTATTTAATAAGAAGTTAAAATAGAGATACTTCAGTTAAACTCTTCATTTTTCTTGTTCTTTTAAGCTCAAAGATTGTTATATCTATTTTTGTAAGTGATCCATAAATCTCTCCTCAAAATTTTGAACTAGATGATTTGGACAAGCTAAATAATTCCACTTTAGAGGAACAACTTTTAATGATTGACATTTTATTAGAATTTTATTTTCTTGTAAATGATAAAATGTAAATTTATTATTAAATATTAAATTTAATTTTTTAGCTACTTCATTGTTTAAAACTTCTATAAAAATAAATGCTGATAAATTAAATAATATTTCTTCAAATCCTTCCATTACTTCAGGTTCAAACATTTCAACATCAATTTTTATTAAATCAATCTCCTCTAAATTAATTTTGGTTTTTTTGATGTAATTTTTAAACGTTATTGTTTGAACTGAATATTTATTAGTTTGATATTCAGTCCAGTTGTTAGACATTTCAATGGACATACTTGCGCTTGTTTGATTTGTGTCGTAGCTATCGTAAAATATTGAATTACCATTTTGGTTTGATAACGCGATGTCATAACAATTAATATTAAAATTATTTAGCTTATTATTTTCTAATAATTTGTAATATGTATTAACAGATGGTTCAAATGCATAAATAGTTGCTTCTCGGTTGATACATTTAGCAACTAAGCTATAAATACCAGTATTGGATCCAATATCAATGATTGTTTTCGCATTACGTGATAGTTCAATCCACAACCACCCTGTTTCTTTTTCAAAAGTTTTAAATAATCCGAACCAATAGGTTTCTTTTTCGATAGTTCCTCCATAGTTTATCATTTTAAAAGAGTTTTTATTATCAATTGAAACTTTAAAATCGCCACTAAATTTTAAATCGCGGTAAATTTTTATTGTAAACCATTTATTTAGTTTAATAATTGAAAAAATCTCTTTTTTAAATGGGATTGAAGATAATATTTTGATTATCAACCAGTATATATTTAATTTATGTTTCATTATGTTTGTCTATTAGCTGTAAATAGGAAGTGTTTAGAGTTCGTTCTAAAATTAGTTGTTTTTTGACTAGTTGTTCAGTTTATTAAAGATTAGTTTAATCTGAATCAAATTTATTTTTCAACTTTAAAACATTTTTTTCAAGTAAAAAATAGGAGATAGTAGGGATGAGAATTATAAAAAATATACTTATCCACAGGTTTGAATACCAACTATTACTGGAACATGTGAAAAATTGTTGCCATAAATATAATCCATATGAAATTTTAGCAATGTAATTTACAAAAATATTATCCAAAATAAACAATTTATTTTTGCTATCGATGGTTAAGGTTATGAATATTAAAATAATCAAATTTACTGCGAATCCAGAGTGACTAAAAATCACTGCACCTAAAAACTTAGATAGTTGATTAATTATTTTTAGATTACATTGTAGTAAAGGAATCCAAGTAACAATAATTACTAAAGCAATAAGTAAGAAAAACATAGTTTTTTTATTATTTATAATAACTTCATTAATTCTTTCAAATTTCAGAGCTAACAAACATCCAATCAAAATAGAATCAACTCTTATAAATAGACTTAATTCGTTAAGTAATATGCAAGATTCAGGATATATAAAGTTATATATTCTAAATATCGTAGGTATAACAATTAAGCTGATTGTAATTTTAATCCTATTTTTTTTGAATAAGATAAAAATTATTGGCCAAAAAAGGTAAAAAAATTGTTCAATACCTAAAGACCAAGTATGAGCAGTAATTTGATCTAATTTCCAATTTAGCCATTTGGTATATGTAATCATTGTTAGCCACGAATCATGACTTATTTCGACGTAAGAAAATATATCCAAGATTAGATAGAATAAAAGGAGTAGTAAAAATGGAGGTATAATTCTTAATGCTCTTCTATAATAGAAGTTTTTTACATTGATGTATTTTTTTTTTCTTTCTTCTCTTATTAGTAAAGTATTGATTAAAAAACCAGATAGTACAAAAAATATTGAAACACCAAATTGTCCATCTAAAATAAACATTACAAATGATTCAATAAAATGATTATCAATATTAAGAGTAATCTTATTATTTAATATTAAATGATTTATAACAACAATTATAACTGAATAAGCTCGTATCCCATCTAAATTTTTAATTCTAAAGTTCATAAAATATTTTTTCTTTTTTTAATTAACCACATCGTTTTTAATGTGTATATTTCTTTGTATGATTATTAATTTATCACATGCTTTTAATATTCTGTATAAATTTAAATCCATATTAGTTGAATATAACAATTTTAAAAACTGTTGGATTTATTGTTCTGTTGGTTAATTAATACAATATAATTATTGATTTTGACTGTATCATATTTTACTATTGAGACATTAAAAAATTGAATTAAATAATCTACAGTTGGTTTGTCTTTTAGTTTATAAAAGATATAGTCGATGTTTTTATTTGATTGTTTCTTGAATGTTTGATAGCTATAACTAGCGTAATTATAATATTCGGTATTAATCATAATTGAATTTTCAGCCAAAAAGTTTCTGTCTAATTGATTTATAGTAAGAACTTTGTCATGTTTACTAATCTTTAAGTTTGATTTTATTTTTTGTATGGTTTTATAATGAGTATAATACTCAACTTTACCATTATTCAGTTTAATAAAAGGGGAAGTATATACATAAACCTGTTTGAAAATAAATAATCCGGAGATTACCATTCCAAATGAAATGGTGAATAATGGAGATAATATTTCATTTTTGAAGCTAAGTGATGATAAAAAACAAACGATTACTATCGAAGAAAATATAATGTAAGGGGTGTAATAATTCACCCAAGATCCCGATTTTGATGATGTAGCAAGCGCTACAAAAAAATAAAAGAGACTTGCTAAAGAAAATAATGCAATGTATTCTTTACGTTTTTTAATTAAAAAATAAATAGAGCATATAAGTCCAAGAACAAAATGAATCATGTAAAACCCATACGCTCTGTCAAACACTCCAATGATTTGTTGAATGGATGAGGTGTTTTTCAATCCTTTAAAAACACAGGTGTAAAAGTGTTCTCCAAATATAAATGGGCTGATTGCTATTGATCCTATTAATAATCCTAAAGAAATGAAGCTTAAGCTGAAAAAAGTCCTCCATTTTTTAAGTAAAATAAGTCTGATTGCCATCGGTCCAGCAATGAGAATGCCATCTTGTTTGGTGTAAAAACATGTAATGATTAGTAAGGAAGTTAAAACGGTCCAATTGATATGATTCTTTTGTTCCATTTTTAAATAGGACCAAATCGATACTCCGATCATTAGAAGTAGTGTAGCGTCTGGTCGTACCGTAAATGCTGGATTCGTAAATAATGAAAGAATAAGTAATGCACTTGTCGCAGAAGTATGTTTAGAATTCCCTAAGTATTTGATTGAAATGTGGTAGATGAGTATCACAAGTAAGATATTCGCGAATAATTCATACAACCTTCCATAGACTGTTACTAAATATACATAATCAACACTTTCTTTATTAAGTAATTTCGCTATCCCAATGATAGGCAATTGAGATATAGGTGTGTATTGAAAAACTTCTAAAGGTAATTCCTCCGGATTTGTGTAGATTGGTTTTCCATTTGCAACATTAATTGCTTTCCAAATGTTATTCGATTCTCCATTGGATAATTCAGGGAGGTAACTAAAACAAATTGTAATTCGATATATTAGTAATATCGTTAACCATAAAGCGAATATTACTTTAAACCAGCTGGATGAAATTCCTTGTTTAATTTGAAACATGCTTATTTACGTTCTCTATTTTTAGGTAATTCGTAGGTGGATGAAAAAATGTTTTGATACACTTTACGCATATCTTTTATTGTTCTCATGATATTTTTTGGTGAAACAGATGCACCTTTCCCAAATTCTCTAGGAAACGTTTGTATCCCCATTTCTCCTACTCTGTATCCTTTTAACATCGTTCGTAATGTGATTTCAGCACCTATAAATGGACTGTCTGAAATTATTGTTAAGTCATCATAGACGGATTTTCTCATTAATCTTAAACCAGTACTAATGTCTCTATAATTCGTTCTAAATAATACACGAAATATTTTATTATACATACCAGATATAAACACACGTAACGTAGAGTATAATTTTACATACCTAAAGGTGATAATTAAATCATAATAGTCTTTTAGGCGAATCATTTTCCGAAGATCTTCAATATCATATTCATCATCTCCATCTGTAAAACACACCCATTCATATTGCGCATTTTCAAGTCCAGATTTAATGGCGGCACCGTACCCTTTATTTTGAGGGTGGTGAATTACACGAACATACTCATATTTATTTGCCATTTCATCCGCAACAGCACCACTGTTATCTGGGCTACCATCATTGATTATTATCACTTCATAGTTAGAAGCGACTTCTTTTAATATATGTATGCATTTTTCAGTCATGTTCGCAATGGTATTTTCATCATTGTAAACGGGGAAAAATATTGTTATTTCTGGTTTTTCCATACTTAAAAGAGAATAGTTGAGTTACTTCTAAATTTTTCTACCCAATGAAGTCCTTTTTTTGTGAATTCTAAACTACTATGAAATGAATCCAAGCAAAAATCGGAAAAATAGGTTTTATTTAACTGCGAAGTAAATTGTTGTAGTCTTTGTTTTTTTGAAGCATAAATTTCATTTTCTAAATTAACTACAAAATTTGGCACCCATTCTAAAGAGGTAGAAGGGGTAAAATATTCAATCAAACTCATTGGTTTAATTCTACACAATGCAGGTCCAAGATTATTTATTTTTTTATGAAAAAAATGGTTGTCTTGATTACTTGGGGTTAAAATTAATTCATGCTCATTTAGAATGTATTTTTCTAAATAATTAATGATAAAATCTTCACCTTCTATAATGGCATCAAAATCGATGATGTGTATGGTTACGTTTGGTACTTCTTTCCAAAAGTTTAGCATTTCTTGATGACGGAGACTGGAGGTTGTTTCGTCACAATGACCACCTTTTGTCATACAAACCAAGTCAAAGTGAGTATCTGGGTATTTTAATATTGTACCTGACATTCCATATTCAATATCATCTGGGTGAGGACTTAACCCTAAGACCTTTGTGAAATTAAGAAAACGAGTACTTGGTGTCATATTATTGAATTTAATGAAACAAAAGGAAGTCCTGTGAAAATTTTGATGCCTTTTCTACGTAAATAATCTCTTAAATCTTCACTTAGTGGACTATTGTCTCCAGTAATTTTTTTATTTATAATGTCGAATTGTGTTTTTTTGTTTGAATGAGTAAGTAGAATAAGTTGATTCTCTTTATTATATTCAACTGAAATATCTTTAATTCCTTTTTTCTCTTCGGTACTTTGTTTCCAATATTCAAGTGTTGGAACGATTAGATTCTCAAGCGCTTGTTTATCTAAAGGTCTTGGATAATAATTTTCACGTAGTACTCTACATGGACTGCCTGCGGCCATAGCGTTGGATGGAATTGGTTTTGTTATAATACTACCGATTCCAATTACACAATTATCACCTATCGAAGTATTTGGCAGCATGATAGTTCTTGCAGGTAACCAAACATTATTGCCGATAGATACTGGTCCAAAGTCGGAAGGAAAACCTTGTGTCACATCTAACCATGCTCCATGGGTCCAAATCATCACCTCTGTACCTATACCAACTTCGTCACCTATTGTCACAGGACTGTTTGGATTAATTAACGTATTTTCAAAAATACCAACATGTTGGCCAATATGGACTATTGCTTCTTTATTTGTAAATCCTCCTCTACCTATTTCAACCGATTTTGACATATATAAGTATTCACCAGCAATAAATTCTTCACATTGTATGGTTGTACCACTTTTAATGATTGAACAATCACCTATTTCAAAGCGACCTCGAACATTGATTTGCACATCGTCTGCAATTTGACAATTATTGCCGATAATGATTTCTTTTGCACTAATATTTTTATAATTTTCCATGATTCTTGTTGACTTTCAAAAGTAATGATTATTTAGATAGGTTATCTTCACAGAATTTTATGTTTTTTTCGAGTTGTTCTAAATTTACAGTGATTATTCTATCTACATGTTCAATTCTTTTTTCTCCAGTAGTTTTTTTTAAAGGTTGATAGCTAATGTTTTTTGTTTTGTCGCTCAAACATAATTGATAAGCATAGTTAACATCAACAGCAGAAGCCAATTTCCAATGTGGGAATGGATTGGCATAATGTGCAAAGTCTTTTTCTAAAAATTCTAAAGCTATTTTATTTGGTTCCATGAATATAACATTCGAAAATCCTGCTCCATGATTTGTGAATAAAATGTCTGCATTATTCATATATATTATTTGATCCCAAACACTTAAGTTTTCGAAAGAGACGATTTCGAATCCGTTATTTATGAAACATATTTGAAGGTCATCTTCGTTAGCGATAGCTCTTTTAACATTCTTACCTCTAGTAAGATATATTTTTTTAGGCGTATGGGTTAATTGACATCTTTGTTTCGCTTCATCTAATAATCGATCTCTAACGAGTTTGATATGTTCGGGATAAAAATAAGATGTTATTTCTCTGACTTCTGGAAAAATAAGATTGTCAATAAATAAATGATGTCCAGCAGGGATTCTAAAATGTTCGATTTGGAAGGCTTTTAGACTTTCAGAAATATATGGGATAGTATCCCATTCTTCCGGATACAATAAAATTAGATTTTTCAATCCAATTTCATTTTCTACTCTCGTAAGTCTTTGAAGGTATTCTGTAATCCAAAAACTATAATTTAACCATTTTGAATGTATTAGTAAATAAGTTTTGTCTTTTAAATGAATGGAAGGAATACTTT
The DNA here is from genome assembly GCA_947455255.1 of Flavobacteriia bacterium. Lineage (GTDB taxonomy): Bacteria > Bacteroidota > Bacteroidia > Flavobacteriales_D > Crocinitomicaceae > CANHVK01. Next base: position 32,567 of record CANGOA010000003.1, read on the forward strand.
TTCCAAATTTACAAACGATATTTTGTTCGAATGCGGTTTTCCAATACTCAAAATAAAATGTATGATCGTTTTTAGATTTTAAATTTAGTCCGCTTTTGGGGTTTAATATTCCGTTTTTTAAAACGAATCCATTGTTTGTTACAAATACCTTTTTTACTCTTTTTATTTGAGGAATGTCAATTGTATAATTTGCCACTTGATCGAAAAGATGTCGATCAAATTCTTGAAGGTTTATAGGGTATTTTACTGAAATAGTATGGCTCATTTATCTATTATTTTTTTCTGATTTTAAATTCATTGTTAATAATATAAATAAAAAAGGTAATAACGGAGCTTTAAATCGAACAAGTACACCAAATAATCCCGAAGTATAGCCAGCAAAAAAGCCAAGTATTAAAGAAAATACTGCTGCCATAACCAAAAATTCATTTTCTCGTATGCGTTTAATAAATAACACGACTCCACTCCTAAAAATGAGTGTGATAGAAAGTGATAATAATAGGAGTGTTTCCAATGCACTAATTAATATAAATAAACTTCCAGCCTCCCATAAAAAAGGTCTATAGAAAGCAGTGAAAATAGATATAGGCATCGCTTTTAACATACCAAAAGGCGTAAAGTCCGTAATGCCAAGGTCGTATTTTGCACCGCCATATTCTGAGTTATTTTTAAGGTCCGATTGAATTACCTGCGCTTCTTGGGTGATTTCAACCGCTTTAGAAGAACCAAAAAAGATTGCCATACCAGCAAAGATCATTAGAATCAAAATTGATTGAATGAATAACTTAGAAAAATTTGAAATTCCAGGTCGATTACTATATTTAATACCAAAAGCAAAAATGAATGGAGCTAAAGCAGTTAAAAGCATGAAGTCACGAATGTTGGATAGTAAAAAATAAATAATTAAAAGTTTGAAATAAAAAACAAAACCTTTTTTTATTGATTTGTCAAAAAAACAAAATAATAAATCCAAAGCATAAATTACACAACAATATACAATTGTATCTTTAGAAATACCTGTACACCAGAAAGCAGTGGAAGGAAGGAGTAAAGCTCCAATGGCTAAATTTCGTTCACTACTTGCATTGTATTTTATTCCCATTTCAAATAATTTCCAACTTGCTCTAAACGAAAAATATGCACAAAGAAAAGTCATGGCGAAATAACTTCTAAACGTTAAAAAAGTTAGTAGTGCATATACTTTTGAAGTAAATAACCCCTCTTTTTCGTTATAAATCCATTCTGGAGGTACACCTGTATTTATATCAAAGCTGTAATACCTACTTGAAAAAGGTAGCGAACTAAACATCTCTTCGAAAAAATTAAGTGGTTTGATATAAAACAAATTATTAAATTTTTGAGCGGTATCCCAGTAGGCCGCTGTGTCTCCTCCATCATATTTATAAATGTAGATAATTGAGAAAGAAATAGCTGCTAAAATTTTTACGTAAAATCCTGTTTTATAGTATTTATAGTAAGATTTATCCTTGTTTTTGTTATAGGTATTCGAGACAACACTTAATAGAATAAAAAACCAAATCAAAATCGCTAATCCATCAAAAAATCCTAAAAATTGATACGTACCCTCTTGAATCATTTATCCTGACTATTTATTTCAATAATTTCTTCATTCGACAAGTAGGTTATCAAAACTGCAAGATGAGGTTGTTGTAAACTGAAAAAACTACCTGCAGCGAGTGCGTCTGCTCCGGCTTTTTTTGCATCTTTCAAATTCTGGAAATTATTTGCACCGCCATTAATGACTGTTGGAATTGTTAAACCTTGGATATATTCTTTTATTAAATCTAAATCATAGCCCTTAAAAGTCCCTTCGCGTTCTATATTGTTAAAAATAATTTCTCCAACACCTAGCTGCAGGCATTGTTTTATATATGCATGTAATTCAACGTTAATCTTTTGGGTAGCTGATTTAATGTATGGGACTATTTTTTTTGTCAACCAATGTTTTTTGAAATCTATGCTTGCGACAATACTTTGTGCACCATAAAGTTTAATCGCATTTTCAATTAATGTAGGATTGGTGTAAATTAAAGAATTTACAATTATTTTTTCAACGCCAAGCGTAAAAAGTCGCTTTATATCTTCCAATGTTTCAATTCCACCACCATAACCGATTGGCATAAAACATTCAGAGCATAATTCTTCTATGTAATCAAAGTCTATTTTTGATTTTCTTTTAGCTGCATTAATGTCAATAATTAGTAATTCATCAACCCTTTTTTCATTGAATATTTTAATAGCATTTAATGGATCACCTAAATACTTTGGGTTTTTATAATTTACCGTTTTAACCAATGCACGATTGCTAATTTGTATAATCGGAATAATTCTTGTTCTTAACATAACTCAATGAAGTTTTTCATTAGTTTTAGCCCAAAAACGTGACTTTTTTCAGGATGATACTGTACTCCAAAAATATTTTCTTTATTGAAAGCCGAAGTGAAATTTCCATGATAATCCGTTTGATGTAAAATATCATTTGATTCATCGCAGGTTACAAAATAAGAATGAACAAAATAAAATCGGCTTGGCGTTTCAAAATCTGCATTGAACTTATGGTTTTTGGATTGATTAATTTCATTCCATCCCATATGTGGAATTTTGATTTCGGGTTGATTTGAGAACTTAAATTTGGTTGTTTTACCTTTGATCCAATTTAATCCGTCAACATTTCCTTCTTCGCTGAAGCTAGTCATCAGTTGCATGCCAAGACAAATACCTAGAATAGGTGTTTTATCCTCTAATACTTTTTTATTTAAAATATTGATTATATTTAAATTAGCTAAATTAATCATCGCCTCTTTAAAATTTCCAACTCCAGGTAAAATCAATTTATCGGCATTTGAAATGTCTTCCATTTTGTTGGAAATTATTGATTGATAACCTGCTTTTTTTACGATGTTTTGTATAGAACCAAGATTACCCATACCATAGTCAATGATAACAATCATATTCATATTTTAATTTGTAAAAATAATCAAGAAACTAGTATAAAAGACTAATATTTAGTAAAATTTACCTAAGCTAAAAAGTAAATTTTGCTTATTTAAATTAGTAACTTACTTTTTGTGTAGTTTTGTTTACCTTTTTTGCTAAATTATGAAAGTATTATTACTATCTACAACATCTTTTCCATTTGGTTATTCGGAGCCTCTTTTAGCTGACTTGATTAATTATGCATCTGATTTTGATCAAGTTATAGTATTACAACCGAAACCAACTTCTTTACCATTGTTATATGATTTACCTCACAATGTTTCCATTGTTTATTTGAAAGATTCGTTAACAATTTTTGAAAAATTAAGTGGACTTAAGTCTTTTTTTAATCGATATATTTTTGACGAAATAAAAGTTTCAAAGCAACGAGGTATTAAAATTAGTTTACAATTTTTAAAGGTTTTATTAAATTATTTTAGTCTTGCCTCAAAAAATAAAAAGCATATTCAATCACTTATTGACGAATATGCTACTGAGTTTACTGATTTCTATTTTTATAGTTATTGGTGTATAGAAGCAACGTTAGCTGCTAGTTTAATAAAATCCAAACAGTCTAATTTAAGCGTGATATCTCGTATGCATGCTTTTGATTTATATGAGGAAAGACATAGTCCTAATTACTTGCCTTTTAGAGGCTTGCTAAGTAAGACGTTAAATAATATTGTGTTTGTTTCTGAACAAGGGATGAACTATTTTATATCGAAGTATAACTTTTTGGAGGGGTTTGAAGAGAAAAAATGCATTGTAGGTCGACTTGGAGTTTTTAAAGAAAATGAAGAGAAGTATTCTCCCCTAATTTATAACAAACGAGAATTTGTAATTGTTAGCTGTAGTTCTCTAATCCCTTTAAAACGCGTACATTTAATTATCGAAGCCCTTTCTGAGATAAAAAATCAATCTATATATTGGGTTCATTTTGGAAATGGCGTGCTTGAAAAAGAGTTGCTTACATTATCAACTACGCTTTTAGGTAATTCGTCCATTCGATTCGAATTTAAAGGATTTGTTTTAAATCAAGAGATAAAAAATTATTTCGCCAATAATCCGGTAGACTTGTTTGTAAATACTAGTAAATACGAAGGTTTACCAATTAGCATGATGGAAGCTATGGCTTTTGGAATACCATGTGTTGGAACGGATGTCGGGGGCGTGTCAGAAATTATTGAAGATCATAAGAATGGATATTTGTTATCCGTAGATTTTTTACCGATTGATTTAACAAATACAATTAGTAAATTTTTTGAATTAGACGAAGAAGAAAGAAAACGTTTTCAACTATTAGCAATAAATACTTGGAAGACAAAGTTTCATGGATTAAATAATTTAAAAGCTTTAAAATCTTCTCTGCTAAAGCAAAAAAAACAATGTGTTAGATGTTTGTTTGATAATGAAATGTATGTAAACATACTTTTTGATAATCAAGGACTTTGCAATGTTTGTAGAGCAAATGAAAAATTAAAGAAAAAAACGATTTTTTCTGAAGATTTGAAAACGGAAAAATTAAATGATTTATTAACAGAAATTCGAAAACGAAAACATAAAAAATACGATTGTTTGATTGGTTTAAGTGGAGGAGTGGATAGTTCTTATGTAGTTTACAAAGCAAAAGAATGGGGGTTAAATCCCTTGATTCTTCATATAGATAATGGATGGAATTCGGAATTAGCTTCTATGAATATAGAAAACATAGTTAAGAAAATGGGGTTTGATTTGTATACCTATGTGATTAATTGGTCTGAAATGAAAGATATTCAGTTATCCTTTTTAAAATCATCCGTAGTTGACATTGATTTACCGATGGATAATGCTATTATGGCGGTTCAATTTAAGATTGCAAATAAGTTCGGCATTCAACATATTTTATCTGGTATTAATACAGCTACCGAAGGATGGATGCCTACGGATTTTAGTCACTATAAATTAGATTCATTAAATATAAAGTCAATACAACGAAAGTTTGGATCTGTAAAATTAAAAACCTTCCCAACCGTAAGTCCATTGCAATTTAAATGGAATATTAAAATTCGTAAAATTAAGTTTTGTGCACCTCTTGATTTTATTAATTTTAATAAGGCAGATGCTAAAGAAACTTTAATTCGTGAGTTTGGTTGGAGAGACTATGGTGGAAAACACTATGAAAATGTTTTTACGAAGTTTTATCAAGGGGTTATTCTTCCTGATAAATTTAATTTTGACAAACGAATATCTCATTTGTCTGTGCTATTAAGCTCTGGTCAGATTAATAAATCAGAAGCAGAGGAGACGATGAAAATCCCTCCCTATAAAATAGAGGAATACATGGATGATAAACTTTTTTTCTGTAAAAAAATCGGTTTGACTGAAGTTGAATTTGATGAAATAATGAAAAGAAATCCAGTAAGTCATCTAACGTTTACTTCCTATGTGAACATTATCAACAAATTAATAAAAGTGAAAAAGATATTAACTTTTTACAAATAAAATTCTGTCCCCTGTTTTAGAGTCTACAAGAGAATCATTAATTATTTTTCGAACTGAAAAAGGGATGGTAGAATTTTGTTTAGTAAGTATTATTTGAATTTTGTATTTTTTTATAAAGTTAAAAATATGTTGTTCATATTGAATCGCATTTATTTTTTTATTTTTCAGCAAATAAATTTGATGATTCCAGTTTGTGAATCTGCTTGATAAAGAGTTTTTCGGGTATTTGTAGTAGGGGTAATTCAAAGAATATAGGTTAAAGTAATCTAAGGTTAAAATAAATTCACAAGGATAGTAACCATACCAATATCCTGGCTGAATAGTTTTAGCGTCTATGTCGCTTAATAAGTATGCGATTTTAGGGTTTTTATAAGTTGATAAAATTGAAACAGCTTTCATTGTAAAAGATGAATCTTGAATTTTATTAATACTTATTTCCCTTCTTGTTTTACAATTTTGGTAGGTTTTACTGAAATTAATACTAGAAATTAAAATGGATGTGAAAATTATAATGCAAGCAATCCATTTTTTGTTTGATTCTATTGAGTTTATTAATATTATTATAATAGTTACATTTAATAATGGCAATATATACGTTAGGAATTGAGCAGAGTTGAATCCTTCAATGAATGGACGTGTACAAACACCTACGAATAAACAAACAAATGAAAAAGTTATTGCTTTTTTATTGTCAAGAATGTTCTGTTTATTTTTGAATGAAATCAAGAAATAGGTCCCATATGTTATTATAAGCCAAAAGATTGTATAGATAAATTTTAGAATAATTTTAATTAGTTCACCCTTTAAGTTAAGTGTTGAAGACAAAGTGTTAATACTGGTTTGCTTTTCAATATCATACCCGCCATTTATTTTGTAGTAGATCAAGATAAATAACACAACCAATGAAATCGGAAGAATGTTAGTTAGTAAAGTTCTAAACTCTCTATTTTTAATGTAATCTATTGTCGAAACAATTACTAAGCCACCCATAATTCCTGGAAGAAGTCCAATGTTAAGTAATGGAGTAAATGCGAGTATTATGTAGGCTTTTTCTTTGGATGTTTTTTTTAATAATATCAGGAATAAGATTGCGATAATGTAAAAAGTTAAATGTTTTTGTCCATGATAACTAAAAGGAAGTGTATTAAAAAAAAAACCTACATTTTCAAAAATCACTGTATTTATCGACAATAAATTTCCTACATCAAATAATTCACGAAATATTTTCAGATCAATTACACCGATAAAAAGTAAACTAAATGAAAATCCAAGTTTATAAATGAATTTATATCGATTAAAAATAGAAACTATTCCAGTTAGGTAAATTGTTAATAATAATGGATATGCTATATATATTAAGGAATATCCAATTTTTAATTTTGGGAAAATTGAAACAAATGAAGAGGTTAGCCATAATTCGGGATAGTGGTAAGGTGTTCTTTTAGGTACATTGGTTGGAAATAGACTATTTAGTGCCCCGTATTTGCTTTCAAAACCGTTTTTCATGTGAAAAATTATCTCAGAATAATTATTCACATCGATAGGTAATAAGTTCCATTTTCCAAATTGAGAAAATAATAAGAATTGAATCATTATTACAGGTAAAGCAATACTATTTATTTTTAAAAGTTCTTTTTTGTCAAATAATTTTCGTTCAAATCGAGAAGGAGGATTGCTTTTTAGTAAAAAAAAGATTGGAATTAAAAATCCAATTAATATTGTATTTACATGTGTATAAACTAACGCAGGAAAAAGTATAAATGGAAGAGTACCTAAAATCAATTTGAAAAATGGTCTATGTTGTATTACATTAGTAGAAAATTTAAAAGGGAGTGAAAGAAAATGACCAGTAAGATATATGATATTTAATGCAACTAAAAAAAATATTATGTATGTATAATGAGGGTGTAAATAAAAGTCGTTCATATCGTTTTTTATGCTAAATTACTAAAAGAATATGCTACTTTTGTTTGTTAAAGCAATATTTAGTTATTACAATTAATTATGAGTTTAATTAAAAAGATACGACTTGGTGTTATTTTACCTTGCTATAACGAAGAAGCAGTGTTACAATTAAGTGCAGAAAAGCTTCGTGCTAAATTTTTAGATTTAATAGCAGCTAATTTAATAACGAAAGATAGTTTTGTTTGTTTTGTGGACGATGGAAGTAGAGATTCAACATGGGAAATTATTGAAAATTTAACAAAAGAACCAATTTTCAAAGGAATTAAATTAGCGACAAATTTTGGTCACCAAAATGCAATACTTGCTGGAATGTTTACTTGTAAAACTATGGCTGACTGCATAATAACAATAGATGCAGATTTACAAGATGATATTGATGTTTTTGATAAAATGATTAATGCTTATTGCGAAGGGAGTCTAATTGTGTATGGAGTTAGAGACAATCGCGATAGTGACACGTTTTTCAAGAAATTTACAGCTCAATCTTTTTATAAATTAATGCAATGGATGAAAGTTAAGTCGGTGTATAATCATGCAGATTTTCGTTTCATTGATTCACGAGTTATTACTGAATTAGAAAAATTTAACGAGGTTTCTTTGTTTTTACGTGGTATTTTTCCGTTAATTGGATTTAAATCATCCAATGTATATTATGCTAGATCCCCAAGACTTGCTGGTGAAACAAAGTATCCAATCAGTAAAATGTTGAATTTTGCCTGGAATGGGATAACTTCTTTTTCTACAACACCACTTAGATTTATATTTTATGTTGGAATTGTGATGTTTTTATTGTCTTTATTTTTTGGTGTTTGGGTTACTATCTCTGCATTAAACGGAAATGCTATTAAAGGATGGTCCTCCACTTTACTTGTAAATCTTATATTTTCCGGAATAAACATGATTTGTTTAGGTATTATTGGTGAGTATATTGGTAAAATATATCAAGAGGTAAAGAAAAGACCTAGGTATATAATAGATGAAATAATATAATTTTATCATTTCTAAACTCTTATACTATGGTTTCTATCTCTAAGACTTCCGCTATTTATTTATTTTTGATTGTTCTGATTTCCTATATAGTTGCTCAGACAGCGCTTTCCAAACGTAATGTATTTGATCGTACAAATGTTCCTGTGTATGATGGTGTAATGTACGAGTATCAACAATTAAAAAGGTATCAGAAGTTCGATGGTGATTTTAGCTTAAAAAACAGATTTAGTCAAAGTGTTTATGAATATCGAGGCAATCCTGTTGGAGGAATGTACTCCCTGTTATTAACCTTTTTCGCACCGACCTTCCTTCAGAATGATATAGATATATTAATAAGGTCTTTTATCGGATTAGTTTTGTTTAACTTGGCGTTTTTCACCCTTTTTAGAAGAAGGTATTCAGAATGGTGGACATTTTGTCTTTTATTATTGATTAGTCAAGTTCCTGTTATTCACGATTATAGAATAGGGGTAGGAGCATATACACCAGAATTAATAGGTGCTATTTATCTTTTAGCGGGTTACTTTTTTTTATACCAATTTATTTTATATAAGAGGAATATTTTTTTCATAATTGGAATTGTTAGTTTTTTATTTCCGCTTTCTTTTAGGTACAATTTTTTCGCCTATGCTTCTTTATTATCACTGCCATTAATTTTTTTATTTATTCGAGATTTTTCAAGTTTTAATTATAAAAGATATCGTTTAATTTTGCTTTTTGGGATTCTAATCATTCTAATTTATCTTCTTAATTTCTTTTATCATTTCCATAATTTTTATGGTTATTACACCAAGGTATGTTATGCAATTGGTAATTTAAAAGACTCTCTTTTATTTTATAGTTTAAATATCAAGGAGTTTTATGGCAAGTTATTTTTGATATTATTACTATTTGTATTTATTGGTAATATTTTATTTAAGAGATCAATCAATATTTCTACTAATAAAGTTTTAGGTAATGTTTTAATGGTTATATACCCATATATGGTGTATAGTGGTTTTGTAATTTTTATTATGAATTCAACAAATACACCGCATATTATGTCTATATCCTTGTTTTTTGGGGTATTAATTCTACCTATTTTTCAATTTTTTAGACTTCAGACAACATTTGAATTTCAAAGCAATAAATTGTTGAAAATTACTTTCAGTGTTTTAGTGGTGTTATTTTGTTTAGGTTCATTCCTTTCAAATTATTTGTTTAATAAAAATTCACATCCAGAGAAAGCGTATACTACTCAGAGATTTACAGTTGATTATATTAAAAAACATCCAATTAAATCAATGTTTAATTGTTACGATGCAATGTTAGACATTCCTATAAATACGAGTTTATTTAATGAAAATAAAAAAATGGTTGAGTATACGGGGACTTTTGTTATACATGATATTTATTTGCATTATACCTGTAAAAATTTTAAAATTTGTTTGGATCAATATGTTAATCAAATAAATAAAGCAGATTTAATAGTAATAAATGAAAAAGAGACCGATCCGTATATTTTTCCAATGGCTAAAAAAATACGAATTAAATTAAGAGCATTACTTTTAACTTCAAAAACACATAAATTGGTTTTTAAAAAATATTTTCCCTATTATGGAAATATACTTTTTTACCGAATGCGTTAATCAGGATTTATAAATATTTAACAATTTGATGACATAGTTTTTAATGTCAAATTGCTGACTAAATTCCACACCCTTTTTTTGAAAATGTTGATAAAGTTGTTGGTCTCTATAAAGTTCAATGATTTTTTCTGCAAACTCATCAGGTTTAGGTTGGTCTAAAATAAATCCATTTTCATAATTAGTAATCAATTCTTTGTTTCCTTGTCCATTAATTGATACAATTGGTGTGCCACTCGCCATCGCTTCTAATAAAACCAATCCAAAAGGTTCGTACGTTGCGGAATGAACAAATACATCCGCATTGGTTAAACAAGCTGCAATGTCTTTTTGATTTCCTAGAAGGTGAATGACATGTTGAAGGTTTAACCTTTCAATTTTATTTGCTAACTCCTTTTTCAATTTACCATCACCTACAATGGAAAGTTCTACATCGATATGCTGGTTGATTAATTCAGCAACGACATCAATTAAGAATGTTTGGTTCTTCTTCTTTACTAAGCTACCAATTGCAATTAATTTTAATTTGTTCGATGGTATTTTATTTGAAGAGATGAAGTTTGATGTATCAATCGAGTTTGGTAAATAGAAAATATTGTCATTTAATTTTTTAGGTAAATATTTTAAACTGTAATTCGTAGTATCTCTTGAGATTGATATGAATTTATTATTCGTTTTTTTATAACGATTGAAAATCCACCAACGTTCAAAAAGTTCGGTTACATTTTTCTTTTTAGACAGATTAAATCGTGGTTTGAATTGTCTAATGTTATCATGAACGTGAGTGAAATATCGAATGTTTTTATGTAAAGTGTATCTGCTAATTATTTCAGATTCAAAAAGATGAGAATGAATTATGTGCGGTTTAAAATCTAATAGTATGGATTCAAATTCACTATTATCAAACGAATGCGGTTTTTTAATAGATAAAGAACATTTGTTTTTTAAGATGATTGTATTGAAGTGAGTCGGTAGATCATATTCAATTTCATTTTCTAATAAAATCAGTGTTACAACGATATTGGGAGTGTTGGCTAATTGACTACATATGTCAATCGTGAGTCGTTCAGCGCCACCCATCTTTAAATTTGTAATTACATGTAGTATACGTAATTCGGAATTCATTTTTTCTTACAAACAAAAAAAACAGAACTGCTAATCCCTTTCAATCTCAACTTAGGGAACCATTGTACAAAATCTGGATAAGGATATAAACAAGGGGTAATAATTTCATGAATAATAAACTTCTCACGTATGATTTTTTCCCAATTCTTAATTCTATAATGTGTTAAGTCATAAAATGCATATTTGTGATTGGGTACACTATGTGAAGCGGGGATGAAGATGTGCACTAAACGTGAAATCATATCCTTCTTTCCTATGCTTTTCAGGAAGAAAAGTAGATTGACATGTGTCGTGAATAAATAATGGGATAATATCGCAATCAGTGCCATTGAGGTAGTAGGCATGCCAATGATTAGTGTTCCCTCGTCTTTTAAAACTCGATTTATTTCATCTAGGCTTTTAGTCTCACTTCCTACGTGTTCTAATACGTGCGAACAGAAGACCATGTCAAATGCTTTGTCTGTAAATGGAATTTCTTCGGCGCCACCTTGTACGATGTTTGGGGATGTGATTTTTTCAGTTGAAAACCTGCCAACTCCATGACTTCCTGGAGATGGGTCAATACCTTTGACTTCACATCCTAATTCTTGATTCGCACGATTCATGTTGTCACCAGAGCCGCAACCAACGTCTAAAAATGATGAGTTAGGTGTGATGTATTGTTTGAAAGAATTCCATTCAATGTCACGAATTACTTTTTGAAATTTTTCAATTTGATTTTTTGAAGAAAATGGAAACCAAAAAGCTTTCTTAATCAATTTAAACATTATGCGTGAATTTCGTGTGCTTTAGGTTTAGTGAACGCAAATTTAAGTAAAAAAAGCGACCTGACAAACTTGTATTTAAGGTCTAATTCAGGGAATTTAATGATAGACTTTATGATCCAACTGATTGCTTTTAAGTGATTTTTTTGGTAGAAGTGATAGTCCGATATACCATAGTAACATCGATTTAGATGTAATCGTTTGATGGTTGATGGGATTTTTTTTCCAACTTCTTTATTATAAAATAATACTTTCAAGCCTTTTAAACGAAGGTTGTAGGCATTGTATTTATAGATGTTTACAGAGTTGTCGTCGTGTAAATGATAAATTACGGACGTTATTGGAATGTATTTAATCGGATGTTTTTCTAATATTTCAGTCCATAACACCGTATCTTCTACAATAATTGTACGAGGATCGAATGAAAAATGATTGAATATCGAATGATGTAGGCAAACTCTAGCAGGGACAACCGAATTTTTTAAGAAAAAATCGATTGGTAAAGGCGAAGGGATTTCATTTTTTACAATGATTTCTTCTTCTTCGTTTGAAATTGCTTTTCCGTTTGTAAAGAACATCATACTCTGCTCTTGGTCACCAACGATTGCTTGGTAAAGATTACTCAAGTGTTCAGGTTCAAAATAATCGTCACTATCTATAAAAATGAAATAGTCGCCTTTTACTTTTTTTGCACCATTGTTTCGAGAAATTGCTCTTTCAGAATTTTGTTGGTTAATCAGTGAAAAACGTGTGTCATTTTCAATAATTCTCTGTATTTCATGTGCTGTATTGTCAGTGGAACCATCATTCACAATAATACATTCCCAATTTTTATAGGTTTGTTGCTGGATGGATGCAATGCATTTTTTTACCAATTCACATCGATTGTAAGTCGGAATAATTATGGAAAAAAAAGGCGAAGTTGTCATTGGATTATTTTTCAATGGTTACTGGTAGGTACAACCAAATAAACTTATTTTTTGGGTATTGATTGAGGTATTTTTTGTTCATTATTGTTAAATGATTATTATTAATTACATCACTAACGATACATTCAGGTCTTGTTTTATTTGGTGATATAGATTTCGTGTAATTTTTCACTTGAAGGTGAATTGGTTCGACGATTTGCTTGTTTAATTTAGGATATAGCGGATATTCCCATGAATCATTATGGATGATGAGTCCTATTATACTGATTTTTTGAGCTGCAAGCTTGTTTGTAATTTTATCATATTCTGGGTATAAATCTGGCCTGTTTGTAAAGTACTTTTTGTAACGTGTTTCATTTATTCCTATAGTAGAATTTTGGTTTTCAATTGAAATAAATTCTCTCGAATAATTTGTAAGGATGATGTAAAAAGCTTGTGCGATTAATACTAAGGTCAGAATATGATAAATTACATTTATTTTTTTAAGGCCAAACCCAATAACAATTACTGGTATGACCGAGTAAAAGAGAGGGATGTGAAGGCGCGAATTCCAAGGTTCCCAGGATAACATCAAACAAAATAATAAAAATTGAAAAAGAGCATGGATAATAATTACTAATAATATTGAATTTTTCTCCGTTTTCTCTTTTCTAAACCATAAATAAACAATTAATCCGGAGGATATGCAGATCATCAACAAATGCAAAAAATTCGGTTGCGTATCTTCATGATTTTTCCATCCAGGGTTGCACGTAAATGTTGCATTAAAAACATTCGTTCCTCTTTTGTTGATATCTAAGCTTGTCATTAGATGAAATTTTTCTATTAGAACATTTCCAGTATTACCCATAAATAAGGGGTCAAGATGTAATCCAATATTTTTTACAGCAATCGAAATTGTATTTGGGAGTGATAAATCTTCATTTATATAATCTTGACTTTCTTCCTTGGAGGTACCTCTGATGTCACCACTAAATTGATAGTTTCTATATGAATGAGGGAAGTTGATAAGTATTATTATTGCTAAACAAAGTATCGCATTTTTGATAAGCTTGATTTCCTTATGTTTAATAAATTTATACGTTATAAGACATGCGACAAGTAGTCCTGTAACAGGAAAGTATAAAAAAGAAATTGCCTTTGATAAAAAGGCTAGTCCAATTGAAATCCCTAAAAAAGTAAAATTGAATAGATTACTGTTTTTTAGTATTCTTACTATGAAATACATACTAGTTACTAAAAAGAATCCATGAAAAATATCATTTTGAGTACTGGAAGCTTGGAGTAGTGATTCAGGCAATAAAAATGTCAGTATAAAACCAAAAAATTGTTGTTTTTTGGATAAGCCTACTTCTTTGGATAAGCCTACGACTGCAAAGGATGCAAATACATGAAAAAATAATTGAGCTAAATTATTGAGGAGATCAGATCCGGTTAATAATTGTAGATTCATCATTACATATTCCGAAAAACAGGGCTGGTAAAGTTGACGAAGAATATGTGTTTGAAAATTTTCAAAAGAACCGTGCGCAATCCAATCGATTATTCTTGGCATGTGATACGTCATCGAATCCCAGTTATTTGGGGGGTACATAATCCCTTGAATTACTAGCAGTAGAAATATTAAACTTACACTAATCAAACTTGTTTTCTGCAAGAAGGTGGTTTTGATTTTTGAATAACTATCGTGAATAAGCTTGTAACAGGATGAAATAGTTTTGTATTTGTAGTGATATGCAAATAGTATGAGAGTTAAACTTAGCCAAGTAAAAGTAATGTTGAGAACATTTATTTGGTTAATCAGACTTAATGTTTCGTTTAAAACTAAAAGAATAAGCGAAAAAGTTAGTGTTGTTAAAATAATCGAATGGATAATCTTTTTGCTTTTGAAATAAATGGCAATAAAAAGATTTAAAATAAAAATTAAAAGTAAAAAAGCCATATTTGTCGTGAAATATTTCCGTAAAATTAATTAATATTCTACGAAAGCATAGTTATTTACTATGTATAATTCAAATAACACATATTTATACTATTTTTACGCTATATTATTTTTTTAAAACAGAATAAATAATTATGATCTTATCTATAGTTATCCCTGCGCTTAATGAAGAAGACAGTATTGCTTCAATCATCGAAAGAACATTAACAGCTAGCCCAATTATTATAAAAAATACGGATATTACTGAAGTTGAAATTACTGTAGTTAGTGATGGTTCTACGGATAATACTGTAAAATTCGCACAAAAATATCTTCCTAAAATAAATTTAATCATTTTTGAAAAAAATAAAGGGTATGGTGCAGCTATCAAGCAAGGATGGAATGAGTCTAAGGGAGATTTAGTTGCGTTTTTAGATGCTGATGGAACTTGTGATCCATTGTTTTTTGAAAATTTATGTAATCTATTAAAAACTGAAAATGCGGATGTCGTTTTAGGGTGTCGATTAAATAAAGAGTCTAAAATGCCTTTAATTCGTAGGGTGGGTAATTTTATGTTTGCTGCACTACTTACTTTTTTATCTTCTTCAAAAGTTAAAGATACAGCTAGTGGAATGCGAGTGGTTAAGCGTGCTAGTTTGAATAAACTATACCCTTTGCCAGATGGGCTTCATTTTACTCCTGCGATGAGTGCTAAAGCCTTAATGAATGATAATGTTACCATTGCAGAAATTGATATGCCTTATAATGAGCGTGATGGGGAGTCAAAACTTCATGTATTGAAAGATGGAATACGTTTTTTACGTGTGATTTTAACGGCAGCGTTTTTGTATAGACCGCAAGTAATTTTTAATTCTGTTGCATCAATTTTATTCATCTTTTCTGCCCTTTTGATGTTTCAACCGTTAGGTTATTATTTTGCGAATCATAAAGTTGCAGAATGGATGATTTATCGATTTATCGTGTCAGAAACTTTTGCAATTACAGCCATGGTTTTGTTTAGTAGTTCTTTTGTATTGCATAATACGGTTTGGTTATCTTTGTCAAATGACATTGAAAAAGAGAAAGTTTCTGGACTTGTAATGTCGTTTTTTAAATCTAAATTTTCAACACTACTTGCACTTGGGTTATTAATCGTTGGATTGGTTTTAATTGGGAGTAGTATTGGTTCTCGAATAATCACTGGACATACACACGAACATTGGTCTAGATACATTGCTTTTTCATTTTTAACGATTTCAGGATTTATTATATTGATTACTAAATGGATAAATTGGGTTTTTTCTGTGTTGAAAGATAAAGTGTTGTATATTCAAGCAAATAGTCATTAAATAGGTCTCTTTATTGAAAATTAATTTCGAAAGAAATAGTGTTTAATTTTTTTAATAATTTATATATGAAATATTTAAATTTAGGTTGTGGCGGCACATTTCATAAAGATTGGGTTAATATTGATTATGCTTCCGTTTCACCTTTTGTAAAAATACACGATTTATCAAAAGGAATTCCTTGTGATGATAATTCATTTAAATTAGTTTATCATTCCCATATATTAGAACATTTTAATCAAATTGACGGAATACAATTTTTAAAAGAATGTTATCGAGTAACAGAATATGATGGTGTGATCAGAATCGTAATCCCAGATTTAAAAGAAACAGTGGACGAATATGTAGAAGCTTATAAAAATGTCAAAGAAAACAAAAATGATTTAACAAGAGCAAATTACGAATGGGCAGTTATTGAGTTAATCGACCAATTCGTACGTGAAGAATCCGGAGGTGAAATGCTTAGATATTGGGCAAAAGAGAACATTGTAAATACTGAAAAATTAGAAAGTCGTGTAGGATCAGTTTTTTATAATTTTAAAAACTATAAATTCCCTGAAATAAATCCTCCTAAAGGTTTTTTTGAAAAGTTGAAAGCTTTTTTTTTAGCAAAAACAGGTATTTCTTGGGAACAATACCAAACAATGAAATTTTATGATGTTGGAGAACGTCACAAGTGGATGTATGACGACTTCTCCTTAACTGAACTACTAAAAGAAATTGGATATACGAACATAACAGTTCGAGATGGAAAAACTTCATACGTCGAAGATTGGAAAGCGTATATGTCTCTAGATGTAGAAGGTGAAAATATTAGAATCCCAAATTCTTTGATAATAGAAGGAATAAAAAAATAATTAGAATAAGTATTTTTTTCGAAACAAATAAAGCTTATCTCTTGTTGATAAATATTTACCGTTAAAAATTTTCTCTGTGTAAAATTTTTCTAACAACTTATTTTCTTTGATTGATGAGAAATAATATTTTTTCTTTACAAAAATAGTATCTGCTAACTCTATATTGTAATAAGGATTATCTTCTAATTTAAAATCTCCACAATGTTCTCCTGACCCATCTAAACCAATGTTATTAGTTAAGCTAATGGAGGGGTGTAAGGATAAGCCATTTTTTAAAAAAACAGAAGCATACCAAAAAATCGCCCACGTTGAAATCTGGCCAGATTTATTTTGAAAGAGTTGATCCCTATAGGATGGGAAAGTATTGTTTACTGTAAATTTTTCCCATAAATTTCTTTTTTCAATCTGTTCGATTTGGTAATCTACATTTTTTTCAAAAAAACTCCAAGATTCTTTCCATGTCCCCCAACCCCAGCAAGAGGTAGGCTTACTGAAAAACACATACTTTTTATTCGTATCCTGAAAAGGAAAAACATACCCGCTGATATGCATCACTTTTTTCGTAGAGGCATATATTTCTAACGCATCATTCATATATTTTAAAAAACCGCTAGAAGTTGCAATGTCATCTTCTAAAACAATAATTCTTCCATATTTATTTACAATTTCTGTAACCCCTTCTATAATCGAATTGGCAAGTCCCTTATTGATTTGACTTTCGATTAGGGAAACACGTTTAAATCCAAGGATTTCCCTAATTACCTGTCTGGTTTCTTCGATTTTTTCTTTTTCTGAATCTGTAGCATTTTCTTTTGCTCCATCACAATACACAAATAGTTCACTGTCTTTTGCTTCAGGATTATTTTTTAATGCATCTAGTACTTTTTGAGTATGGTCTGGTCTGTTATAGACAAATAAAACGATTGGTGCTAACATTTAATTATATTGAATCGTGATCAATTGGGCTTATATTCCAATACAAAGATGAATTTATTTTTTCGTATTCCAATACTGTTGTAAATGAAATAAAAGGGGTTTGGAAGGATAATGGACCTTTTGAAAATGGATTCGAAATAAATCCTGTTTTTTTTAAGGTGTTACTCCAATTTCCATTTTCCTGAGAAAAAGCGAGTATTCCTTTTATGGACTGAGTAACGTTTTCCTTTGTAAGTATGTTTATTATGAGTTGTTTCCCTTCCGAAATGGATTCGAAATGATAATCAATTAATTGAATTATATTTTTTTCAATATAAAATACTATGAATGAAGTCGAATTTTGATGAAATGTTGATAAAGTGAATATTTTATAGGTGTGTAAGGGATTTTTTAATCTCCAAGTATATTTTTCGATTGTACGTTTTGTCTGGATTTTATTTATTGAATCCGATACTATCAAATGTTTGATTGCATCCAAATCATTGATAGCACATTCAGCAATCTGATAGTGTTTATTTTTTGGAATAAAGTTTTTAAAAAATGCCGGATAAAACTGATTTTTACAATTAAAAAGGTGTTTCCATCCGAATTTTAGAAAACCAGGTGTCGATTCACTACCTCCAAAACCGATGATAAATAATTGATTTTCTTGTTCGAGTTCATTATAACAATGTTTCGCTAAACGTTGGAACAATCCTTTACGTCTATGCTTGGAATGGGTCATGGTGTCGCACGATTGAAAAATCAATTTTTCTTCTCCGAAATAGGAAATCATTTGTGGAATTACTCCGTAATACGCAGCAATTTCATCAGAATCGGATTTTGCGTAATATCCTCTTACAAATCCGTCTGGATTATCCAAATATTTCCATTTAAAGTAAGCAATATCTACTTCCATACCAAAACAATCTTGCATCAAAGGAATAAGGCAATCAAAATCTGTTTTCTCTAAACGATGTATGGTATAGTTTTCCATTTTCATTATTTTTTGATCAATTTTTTCATCTTTTGAATAACACCAAAAGTATGCGCTAAAGCTAATTCGGTATTTTGATGGTATTGATTAATTCTATAATAACTTGCAGCTTTAAAATTGAAATTTTTATTTATGTGCGTTGTCTTGTCGTCCGTTTTTAATAAATACTTATATCCTAAATCGGACGCTAATTGATCAGTTAGTTCATTGGAAGCTCCATTGGGGTAAGCAAATACAGGTATATTTTGTTGCGTGATCTTCTCTAGTATTTGCTTCGAATGCGCTAGTTCATAACTAGCTGCTTCTGTATTAATTTTAGTAAGAACGGAATGGCTGTGTGAATGAGAACCAATTTCTACTAGTTTATTTTTCGCTAAAGTTGTCAGTTGTTCATCTGAAATAACGCGAGAATATAAATCAGGATTCATAGTCAATTTTTTGTGCATATTCAAGGTGAATTTTCGTTTATCTTCTTTATTAAGATTGGATAAAATTGCAGTGAATTCGTTCTCAGTGACTATAGGAGTTACGTAATTAATTTTAATAGGCTCAGTTAAATATGTTTCATCCATATATTCAGTCAATGTATTTGAATGATTTAGGATATCATATACACGTAGAAAATCTTGTGGTAATTTCGTTTCAAGTATTTCGGTGTCAATGTTAATATTGAATTTTAATTGATGACTTTCCATGAAAGGTAACACATGTTCAATTATGTCATACATTCCATCGTCAAACGTGATGATAGCAGCAGGTTTTTTAGGATTTGATTGGTAATGTTTTTCAACTTCTGCAAAGTGTAATATTTCGTATTTTTTTTTCAAAAATAGACACATCTCTTGATACACTTTTGTTGGGACAGCAGGATAAAATGTAAGTGGTTTATCATTTACTTGATGAAAAAGTACTACAAGTAGTTCTTGTTTATTACGAAAAGGGCGATAATTGAGTGTAAGTAATCGAATTAAACGAAAGATGAGGTGCATGATTTTTAGATTATCGAATTTATTTTAGAGGCTAAAATTTCCGTTTGTTTTTGTCTTGAATAAAATAGTATCCTATCTTCATTCATTTTTTTGAACGAGCTTTTATTTAATTTACATAAAATCAAAGCATCAAATTTTTCTTTCACTTCTTGTATGGAATCACAGTTGATTCCAAGTTTTGTATCATTTAAAATTTGTTCAATGACATCTTTGTCATTCGGATAATGAAGAATGTTTTTTTGTAATCCTATGTATTCATACAATTTACTCGAAGGAATGCCTTTAAATCCATTGTAGGAAAGCATTAATAGTAGGTCAGCATTTTTTTGCAGTTCAAGAACTTCATTTTTTGGAAGCCAATTTGTTATGTGAAGATACTTTTCGTACCCTTCCATTATCTGACTCACTCTTAAAGTCTGTTTAGGATCAAAGCCTAAGCCTGGGAAGTGGATATGAATTTTTAGTTTGTTTTCTTTTTTATTATTTTCAATAATTAAATTCAGTATTTCTTCAATTGGTTGATTGTAATACAATGTTCCATTATGAACAATATGAAAATCCTTTGAATCGGAAAATTCGGAGCACGATACTGTGTCATCGTATCCATTTAATATGGTGTGTCCAGGGATTTTTAAAAAATCACTAATTTGTTCTACATAATTATCGGATACTGTAGTGAAAAATGCTGCTGTAGAACACCATTTTTTTTCGAATTTACTTTGTAAGAAATATAAAGCCTTATTTATTCCTCTTACTTGAACAGCCATTTTGTTTGTAGTCCATGCATCTCTGTAATCTGCTATCCAAGGTATACCTGTTTTTTTATGTAACAAGTAACAAAATTTAAATTGAATGAAAGGATTTGCAGATGTAAGAATGGCTTTTAAATCTTTGTTTTTCTGAAGATAATCTAAGGTGAAATCGTAGAAATTTGAATAGGGAATAAATCGATTACTCACTAATTCAAATATCATGGTTAAAATAGTCAAAAATTTACTTGTGTATTTTTTGAAAATAGAATTCTTTGAGCTTAAAAAAATGCGATCTCTTAAACTGGAAGTATAGGGTAGGTAATAAACTTCATGTGTTTCATAAACTTTATGTAATACCTTATTCCCAGTAGATTTTAAGACGTCTTCTGGTGTATTGATGGCTAAGTCCCAATTTCTAGTGATTATTATTGGGAATATTCCGAACGAATTCAAATGTTTAGCAAATCCAGTCACCCTGTTAGATGCAGTTAAACTACAAGGGTTGAAAAAATAGGAAAGGATCAGGATTTTTTTCATTAGAATATAAACAAGAACATTACAAAAATAGGATATTAAACGTAATTGTATAGTAAGCAGTGTCATTGTAGACTTACATTTTTTTATTAATATTACAAAAACTGTACAAATCCATCTTTTTTCTAATAAATGAAGGACTTTTTTCAACAAATTTTACCGAAAATTATTTATCGATTTCGACCTGAAAATTTCCCAAGAATATTTTCGTTATTGGTTTATTTACCAGGGTTTTACGGTAGATTCGAAAAGTCAATAATTTCAATAAATACCCACGACCAATCCGGAGGGGCATCCAAAATCGCTTACCAAATCGCGAACTATTTGCGTAACTTTTTTCCAAGTTCCTTTTTTGTTGGAACGAAAAAAAGAAATGACGATTGGATTTCTGAAATCCCTAAAATGGTAGATAATGAATTAACTTCTGTTTTAAACTATCAGGAAAGAAAAGGTGATTGGTTAGATTTTGCAAAGTTGGGTGCTCTACAACTTAGAAAAAACGGTAAGTTTCAAGAGGCAAGTGTTCTTCATTTTCATAATTTACATGGATATTATTTTTCCTATGCTTTACTCCCCGTTTTAGGAAAAGGGAAGAAGGTCATTTGGACTTTACACGATGATCATATTTTAACAGGGCATTGTTCGTTTACCATGCAATGTGAACGTTGGAAAATTGGTTGTGGATCATGCCCAAGTTTGGATGTTTATCCAGCTTTACAAAATGATGCTACGAAACAAATATTGTATTGGAAGAAAAAGTGGATCAATCAACTTAATCCAATTATTGTTTCTCCATCCAAATGGTTAGCAGATCGTGTTAAAAGTAGTTATCCTAATCTTACAGATATTCGAGTAATTAATAATGGAATCGATACAGATATATTTATACCAGGGGAGAAAAATCGATTAAGAGAGGAGTTAAATCTTCCTTTGGATAAGTTTTTAGTTTTGTTTGTGGCAGAATTTTCAACAGACAATCCATTTAAAGGTGGTGAAATTGTCCGTGAAGTGATCAGAAAGACAACAAATGAATCTATTTGTTTTATAACGATTGGAGCTGAAAATAAATCGGTTAATCAACATCATATTGAGTTTCCTTACATTTCAGATGAAAGAGAATTAGCAAAATTGTATGCAGCTTGTGATGTATTATTTTATCCAACTAATGCGGATAATTTTCCTTTAGTAGTTTTGGAAGCTATGAGTTGTGGATTACCAGTGATAGCATCTGCTATTGCAGGAATTCCTGAGATTATTCAAGACAATTCCAATGGATTTTTGGTTGAAGGATATTCGATTGTTTCAAACTATGAAAATGTATTGCAACAAGTTTTTGAAATACGAAATACAACTACATTTCAAGAAATCATGAAAAAATCACGAGAAACAGTCTTGGAAAAATTCAGTTTATCCATGATGTTGGAAAATTATCATGAACTTTATCGTTCGCTCTTGAATTCGAAATAAATGAAATTAACCATTCTTCTTGTCGTACTTAACAATAAAGATTTTATCAATCAGGCGATTGATAATTTTTTAGCTCAAGCGTGTTCTGAAGCTGAATTGTTGATTATGGACGGTGCTAGTACCGATGGGACATTGTCTGTTATTCAAGAATATGCAACTCGATTTCCGTCCATTCGTTTTGTTTCAGAAAAAGATTCTGGACAATCGGATGCAATGAACAAAGGGTTGAAATTAGCAAAAGGCGAATTTGTAAGCTTTTTAAATGTGGATGATTTTTATTCAGAAGGCATTTTTAATAAAGTTGTTTCGTTTTTAAATAACGATTCTTCGATTGATTTTATTACAGGTAATTGCCATGTTTGGGATGAAAAAGGAGCTCTAATTTATATCAATAGACCAACCCCTATCGAAAAACACCATGTGTTGAGTGGATTTCATTTTCCTGTAAATCCAACCGCATATTTTTACCGAAAATCAATCCATGATACTGTAGGCTATTACAATGAAAAAAACCATTACAATATGGATTTGGAGTTTATAGTACAGGCAGTCTTACACTTTAAAATCACTTATGTAAATTGTGATTGGGGGAATTTTAGAATGTTGCCAAACACCAAAACATTTTCGGATCAGTTGAGTAATCAACTTGAAGATCGAAAACGAGCGTTGCTTAAACGTTATTTAAAGGATGAGTCTATTTTTGTGAAATTTAAAGTTAGATTGTATAAAATTGACAAGGTTTATACACCTAGAATTCTATCTGTTTATCGCAAGATAAGAGATAAAATTGGTTATGAATTTTCTAAATTTAACACTAAAAATAGATTTAAATGAAAGCCATTTCCATACTTATGTGTAGTTACAATGGTCAATCCAACGTAGAAGGATCGATAGGCGCAATTGCAAAATTGAATACAGCAGGGATAGAGGGTGTTGAATTCATTTTTGTAGATAATGGATCCAATGAAAACATGGAAGCATTGGTTCGGTTGATTTGGAAAAAAAATGGTTCTCCGTTCCTTTTGAAGACATTTACAGAAACAAAGCAAGGTAAAGTCTCTGCATTATTGAAAGGTATTGAAGCGATAGAAGGTAACTATGTTGTTATTTGTGATGATGATAATGAGTTAGCAGAGAATTATTTACATGTAGGGTATGATTATTTGGAAATACATCCAAGTGTAGGAGTTTTAGGAGGGAAAGGTATCGCTAAAGCAGAAATACAATTACCAAATTGGTTTGAAAGTGTGAAATACAACTATGCTTGTGGAGCACAAGCATCTAAAACAGGAAATGTACAGCCGGAACGTAATGTAGTTTATGGTGCAGGATTGTGGTTCAGGAAATCGGCTTATGATCTAGCTGTTAGTAATGGTTTTCGTTTTATTTTTAATTATGTTCGCGACAATCCAAGAATGCGTGACATGTCGAATGGAGGAGAGGATGGAGAGTTATGTTGGGCTATCAAATACCAAGGGTATGAAGTGCATTATCATGATGAATTAGAATTTACACATCATATTGAAACGTTTAAATTGAAAAATGATTACCATATTACTATTCTAGCTCGTAAAACGCAATGTACTTTGTTTGCATCTTTGTATTATCGGGTTTTTCACATGCCTTTTTCAAGTGTAACTAATTTCTGGGTAAAAGAATTACTGTATATTTTTGTGAATTACTTAAAGAATTTTAAGTTTAACAAGCACTATTTTATGGGTGAAATTAAACGTAATCGAAGTAATATAAAGATGTTGATTAATTATCGTTCTAAATACGATGGATATGTAAATCAGTTGTTAGTTTTCAGAGATCATTCAAAAATTCAACCGCGATGACAAATTCTCCTTTTTTTTCTGTCATCATCCCTCTTTACAATCGCGAAGCTAAAATCAAAAAAGCGATTGAAAGTATATTGAATCAGGAGTTTCAAGATTTTGAAATTATTGTGATTGATGATTGTTCTTCGGATCGTTCGTGTGAGGTTGTTTTATCAATGCCCGATGAACGTATACATTTAATTAAAAACAAATCGAATTTAGAACGTTGCGAAACTCGCAATAAAGGGATTCAACATGCAAAAGGGAAGTACATATGTTTTTTAGATAGCGATGATTATCATTTAACTAATCATTTGAGTAAATTACACCAACAGATTGTTGATTTGAATGAGCCAAAGGCTTTCTTTTTCACAAATTCTTGGAACGAAACGGAAGATGGAATCCGTTCAGAACGTACCTGCCCGTCCATCGAAAATATTGATTTATATACCTATTTTTTAAAGTATACAGTCAATCCACAACGATGGGCTGTAGAACGTTCATTAGCTTCGGAAATCTTATTTGACCCGAATGTGTTGATTTGTGAAGATATGGACTTTAGTTTGCGAGTTGTTCAATCTAACTATCCGGTTCACCAAGTAAACGAACGCACAACCGTTTATGTTGCTGCTTTAGATAGTTTCACACATGGGGATCCACAAAAGTGGGAAAAGGAATTGTTTTATTTGAAGCGAATTTTCGCAAAGGAAAAACTGAAGTCTGTACTTCCGAAAAATGAAACTAAGCGTTTATTAAGTATGTGTTATTTTCATTTGGCTCGAAAAAACTTTCATTTGAAAAAGAATTGGAAGACGTTAAAATTTGCTGTTCAGTCTTATGTAACTTACCCAAAAGGATATAATGGAAAAACGAATCGTGATGTTTTGATTATGACTTTCTATTCTTTGTTTTTTGTACAGCAATGGAGAAACAAAAATTAACTTTTCAAGATTCTTCGATACGTTTCTTCAAAAATTTCAGCACCCTTCTCCAATTGAAAAATTTCTTTGCAACTAGTTGATAAATCTTCAAATTCAGAAAAATCGCTTTCCTTCATTTGAGAGATTACCTTTTGGTAATTTTCGGTTGTAAAATCTTCTACTACCCATCCTGCATTGTATTTTTGAACGATGAGGTCAGAGTCTCCCACTCCTGCGTTACAAATAACAGGTATACCCATAGACATCAATTCTGCTTGTTTTGTTGGTGAAGATGCTTTTTTAGAATAAGCTGGGATTATGAAATAGATAGAAGCTGTGAACAAAGAAATGTAACTTGCGACTTGACTATGCAAACACGAAACCACGCGAATTTTAGATGCTGAGATTCCTTTTTTAGCTGCCAATTCTTTGATTTTGTCGGCTTCGTTACTAACAAATAAAAAAATAGCGTAGGGATTTGTTTGTTCTAAAGTCTTGAAAAAATCTAACATTTCGGGTAACATATACCAGGTGCCAATTGATCCAACATAACCTAGTACCAAATGTTCCGAATGAATATCAAGGGAACTTCGTAATTCCTCTTGTCGCAACGGTGAAATTTTTTCTGGATTAAATAAATCCGTATCCACACAACAAGGGATCACAGAAATATCCAACTGTTTTTCACGTAAAGCCTTTGGTGTTGTTTGTTTGTGTTGCCAAGATTC
>CANGOA010000004.1 GCA_947455255.1 Flavobacteriia bacterium
CAAGTAAAATCTCCTAAGTTGTTTATTCGTGATACAGGGTTGTTGCATACCCTGTTGGGTCTTAATGAAAAACAATTAGTTACTCATCCAAAGATAGGTGCTTCATGGGAAGGTTTCGTGATCGAACAATTGAAAAGCCAATTCAAAGAAGATGAAATTTATTTTTGGAATTCACACGGAGGCGCTGAATTAGATGTTCTTTTATTTAGAGGAGGGAAGCGAATTGGTTTTGAAATTAAATATAGCGACTCACCTAATTTGTCTAGGGGATCGTATTCAGCTATGGAAGACTTGAAATTAGATCATCTGTATGTAATTGTTCCTACTTCTAGAACGTATCCTTTGAAAGATAAAATTACAGTAACATCGTTAAAAGAGTTGATTTACCTTGATATATAGCACAAAAAAAACGTTCTTGAAATCAATCAAGAACGTTTAGTATTTTCTTTTAACTAAAAAAGATTAAGCATCAATCTTAGCGTACTTCGCATTTTTCTCAATAAACTCACGTCTAGGTGGAACTTCGTCTCCCATTAACATAGAGAAGATTTGATCGCATTCTGCTGCGTTTTCGATAGTTACTTGACGAAGTGTACGTTGTTCTGGGTTCATTGTTGTGTCCCAAAGTTGAATCGCATTCATCTCTCCAAGACCTTTGTAACGTTGAACGTTTACAGAAGATTCAGAACCTCCTCCTTTTAATTCTTGGATTAAAGCATCGCGTTGGTCTTCGTTCCAAGCATAATCGGAACGTTGTCCTTTTTTCACTTGGTATAATGGAGGAGTAGCAATGTAAATGTATCCGTTTTCAATCAATTCTTTCATGTAACGGAATAAGAATGTTAAGATAAGTGTTTCGATATGCGAACCGTCGACATCGGCATCACACATGATGATGATCTTGTGATATCTTAATTTTTCTAAGTTTAATGCTTTAGAATCATCTTCCGTTCCAATACGAACTCCTAATGCGGTGTAGATGTTTTTAATCTCTTCGTTTTCGAAGATCTTGTGTTGCATCGCTTTTTCAACGTTCAAGATTTTACCACGTAATGGCATGATTGCTTGAAAGTGTCTATCACGACCCATTTTTGCAGTTCCGCCCGCAGAATCTCCCTCGACAAAGTAAATCTCACATAAAGCAGGGTCTTTTTCAGAGCAATCTGCTAATTTCCCTGGTAAACCAGAACCTGAAAGTACGTTTTTACGTTGTACCATTTCACGTGCTTTACGAGCAGCATGACGAGCACGAGCAGCAAGTAAAACTTTTTCAACGATTAATTTCGCTTCCGCTGGGT
This sequence comes from Flavobacteriia bacterium, assembly GCA_947455255.1. Classification (GTDB taxonomy): domain Bacteria; phylum Bacteroidota; class Bacteroidia; order Flavobacteriales_D; family Crocinitomicaceae; genus CANHVK01. Next base: position 1,299 of record CANGOA010000004.1, read on the forward strand.
GCTCTTCTAGGTAAATAGAAAGCATTTCAGATACACCTTGCGAAACTGGAGCAGTTACCTCACGGTTACCTAATTTTGTTTTCGTTTGACCTTCAAATTGTGGTTCTTGAACTTTAACAGAAACTACAGCTGTCAACCCTTCACGGAAATCGTCCCCGTCAATTTCAATTTTTTCTTTTGCTAAGATTCCAGAATCAGTAGCGTATTTCTTTAATGTATTTGTTAAACCACGACGGAAACCTGATAAGTGAGTTCCACCTTCGTGCGTATTAATGTTATTTACATACGCCTGAATATTTTCTGTATACGAAGTGTTGTAAGTCAAAGCAACTTCCACAGGAATTCCTTCACGCTCTCCTTCGAAATAAATAACATCTGGAATTAATGCCTCTCTGTTTCTATCTAAGTATTGAGCAAACTCTTTCAATCCGCCTTCAGAATGAAAAACGTTACTTACAGGATTACCATTGTCATCCAAATTACGCAAATCGGATAAGTGAATAGTAATACCTTTATTCAAGAATGCTAATTCACGTAAACGTGCAGCAATTGTATCGTAGTTATACGTTGTAAATTCAAATATGGATCCGTCTGGCTTGAATGTTACCTGCGTTCCGTGTTCTTTTGATTCTCCAATAACACGTACGTCGTACAATGGTTTGCCAATAGAATATTCCTGCTCAAAGATTTGACCATCACGGTGAACTTCCGCGCGTAAGTGTGTAGATAATGCATTCACACAAGATACACCAACCCCGTGAAGACCTCCAGATACTTTGTAAGTGTCTTTGTCGAATTTACCACCTGCGTGAAGAACCGTCATTACAATTTCTAATGCCGATTTTTTCTCTTTTGCAGTTAAACCTGTAGGGATACCACGACCATTATCTTTTACAGTAATGGAATTATCTTCGTTAATAAAAACTTTGATTGTGTCACAGTGACCTGCTAACGCCTCATCAATCGAGTTGTCAACTACCTCATATACTAAGTGGTGTAAACCTTTGATTCCTACATCACCGATGTACATCGCTGGTCTTTTTCTTACCGCCTCTAATCCTTCTAATACCTGGATATTATCCGCTGAATAGTCATTTACTTTTAAATCTTCACTCATAGTTTTTCCTTTGGAAATAATTCGTTTTTGATAGAAACAAATATAAGGAAAACAGAAGAATTAGAAGGGAGAAAAGGAGGTGTGAGAAAGGGTATTTATCAACAAAAATGTAAGATAAATGTTGAAAAATTACTTGGTTCGGATCCAGTCTACAATGCTCTCATCCATCGGTTTAACACGAGGACTTACCACTCGTATAAGCTTACCTTGCTCATTAATTAAATATTTCTGGAAATTCCATTTTACATTATTGTCCTCTAAACCATTTTTAGATTTTAATGTCAGGAAACTATATAATGGTTCGATATTGTCGCCTTTAACAGTTATCTTGCTCATCATAGGGAAGGTAACTCCGTAATTTTTTACGCAAAATGACTTAATCTCATCGTTTGTACCAGGATCTTGTTCGTAAAAGTCATTTGTTGGGAAGCCAATAATCACAAAATTACTATCCTTAAACTGTGTGTATAGTTTTTGTAATTCCTCAAATTGAGGTGTCAATCCACATTTAGATGCAGTATTTACAATCATCACTTTTTTACCTTTCAAAGTAGCCATGTCAAATACTTTTCCTTCAATATCTGTTACTTTAAAATCGTAAATGGTTTGAGAATATAAATTTCCTATAATGAAAATACTTGTTATAAAAAGTATCAATTTTTTCATATTATTTAGTTTTAGTATAGTAACAAATATACTAGATTTATTGAAACAATTTTTCATACTAAGCGTTAAATAAAAATATGAAATCTGTATTACTTTTTATTTGTAGTTTTTTTTATTTCTGTTCTTTTTCTCAAGTTAAAATGGACGGTATCTGGCAAGGACTAATGGTAAGAGATGGCGCAAAATGGAATGAAGCTACAGTTTTGTTTTTAGAGGTTGTTACAGTAGATAATAATTTGACTGGTCGCACGCGAGAGGAGGTTACTAAATCGGATTGCTACATGATTCAGAAAATCAAAGGGAGCATCGTTGATAGTGTGACATTCAAATTCAAACAATATGTCACGGAAAAGAAAAAAGCAACACCGAAAAATTCCTGGATTCCTTTTGAAGCAAAACTTTCTTTTGATACAATCACTGGTTATTTATCAGGAACTTATACGCAATTGGCAGGTAGAAAAATAGGGGGAAAGATAACTATGTACCGATCTACAGCTGAATTTTCGAATACAGACATGATAATGCTACATCAAAGTTGGCGTGATGTGTTTATTCAAGACTTAAATCAACATCGAAAAGCACCTGCAATTCGCGAATGGGAACGTAAAAACTTTGTGTTTGAACCAATCTATTTCGATTATGATAAAGATAGTTTAAAAGTAGAGTACCAAGGCTATCTGAAAGAAATGGTAAGGGTAGTGCTTGACCATACCGACCTTAGGATTAAAATTACAGGACATACCGATGCGGATGGTTCGGATGAGTATAACAAAGACCTGTCTGCGCGTCGTGCAAAGTCAATCCAAGATTTTTTTATGAAATGTGGTTTGCCTCCGCACAAGGTGGTGACCGACTTCAAAGGGGAAGAAGAACCCGTGGATAATAACAAAACCGATAATGGAAAACAACGAAATCGAAGGGTAGATTTTACGTTTATATAGGATTAGACAAAAGACTTTATTTCCTTATTGACGAAAAAGTGTGAAAATGTGATTTTTCGTCAATAAGAGAGAATTATCTTTTCGAATACCAAATATCAGGGCTTTGTTTTGTACTTAAAACAGCAGTAATTGTTACGGTTTTTAATTCTTCATCAACTAAGTAATGAATCATATAGGGATATTTTTTCATGACGCAAGTATGATGCTTGTCATAACGAATTACAAATGCGAATGGATTTTTAGTGATTTTTTTAATTTCTGATCGAACAGCACTAGTAAATTTTAGTCCTAAACCTCTTTTTTGAGTAGAGTACCAATTAGCATTTGATTTAATATCTTCAAAAGCAATAGGAAGAATATTCAATGTGTACATTACAATTCTTTTTCTAATTCATCCATTGCATTGTTAAAGTTTAACACTTGTGTAGGATTTGCATAGAATTCTTGAGATCTTTTGTCGAGTTCAGATTTATGCCAATATGGTATATCTTGACTTTCAGAAACAACATTTTTATTGGAATTAAGTAAATTCCAAATTTGATTAATTAAGGATGTATCATTTGAAGAAGTAATCTGTTGTATAATATCTAACTTAACAGTTTGAAGAGAAGAATTTTTCATTTTGATTGGTGTTTACTCAAAGTTAAAACATTTCTTTTGAATTAGAAAACATTTCTTTTGAATTTCTTAGCCTATTCAAATACCAATGAACTCGGTAACATCAGTAAAAAAGGAATGGATTTATTATAGTCAAGTGAATCGTAAAAAATGCCAAGTCGCGCTAAGTTTTTATAATAATCATTTACCTGTTGGTAATAGTATTTTTCAGATTTAATATACCAAGCATTACTTCCTAATTTTTCTGCTAAGAACCATTTTTCAAGTAAGCGTGAAATTCTGCCATTGCCATCTCCAAAAGGATGCATGTTGACACATGCTAAATGTAGGAAGGATGCATAATAAAAAACTTCATCAATCGTCCATTCTTTTGTCAATAATGTATCAATTTCTATCCAAAGTTGATTATATAAATCTTCCACTTTTGAAAGTGAAGCAGCTTCGTATTGAATTCGACCTGTTTTGTGTTCCATTACAAGCATTTCTGTGTTACGAAGAACGCCTTGTTGACTTTTAGGTAATAAATGAGTCGTTATTAGTTGGTGAACTTTTGAGAAGTTTGATTTTGTTAAACGATTGTCTTTAGCAAATAAATACGCTTCGTACAAATCATTTGGTTTTTGTGTAAGTTCTGGAAGGTATTCTATGTTCAGAATTTTGTGCTTCACATAACTATCCACTTCCAATTGCTCTCCTTCAATTTTTGAGGAAGACATCACAGATACAGAAGTATAAAAGGTAAAACTATTCGGTTCTAGGGTATTTTCCTGTAACGAAGAAAAAGCAGTTTGAAGATCTATGTCTAACATTGATTTCCATTGGGTGAAGTAGGTGTTTGATAGGAGGGGGGAAGACATAATATAATTTGAAATTAATTAACCCAATCCCAATTCTTACCTAATACTTTCAACGTCTCCGCTTCCTCACTACCTTCTTTCGCCTCATACTGATACTCCCAATTTGCCATTGGAGGCAAGGACATCAAAATAGATTCTGTTCTGCCGCCTGAGAATAATCCGAATTTCGTTCCTCGGTCGTGCACTAAGTTAAATTCTACATACCTACCACGACGTAAATTTCTCCAAGCAAGGTGATGAGGTTCTATGTGTTTTGTGCGGCCTAATTCTGCTTGTTCCGCATAGATGGATACAAACGAACTTGCTAATTCCGAACAATAGGCAAAAAGTTGTTCTTTAGTAAGTTTTGTGTTGTTTTCAGATAGATGATCGAAAAATATTCCTCCTATACCACGTGATTCATTACGGTGTGGTATGTGGAAATACGTGTCCGCCCAGGGTTTATGTTTCGCATAGAAATCAGCATCGTATTTGTCACAAATCGTCTTTAAACGCTGATGAAATAGTTTAGCTTGTGCAGGAATTACATAGTGAGGAGTAAGGTCGATTCCTCCTCCAAACCAATAAGTACCATTATCTAATTCAAAATAACGGACGTTCATGTGAATGATCGGAACATGTGGATTATGTGGGTGTAGTACGATAGAAATTCCTGTTGCGAAAAACGATTCTCCTTCTAAGTTAAGTTGGGATTTCATTGCAGGACTCACAGGTCCGTGTACAGCTGAAAATGCAACACCACCTTTTTCTAACAAGTCGCCTTCTTTGATGACACGAGTCAATCCTCCGCCACCTTCTGTTCTATCCCAATGATCAGATGAAAAAGTAGCTTTTCCATCTAATTTTTCTAATCCAGCACAGATTTCAGCTTGTAAAGCTTTGTATGCACTCGCAATTTGTTCTTTAGTCATTGATTTCTCCAACTTTTACGATTTTGTAATCGTCTTGTTTTAAGATAAAGGAAGCTCTGTTTTCAAATCCGTTTCCTTCTTTCACTTGCGCAGGACTGATGATGTTCATAACCCCGTCGCCAGGCTTTTGTTCCAACAACATTTTTTGCGCGAAATACATGGTTACATCAAAACCTTGTACCGCATATTTTGTTAACGCGGTATTGTATTTTTTACGGTATAATTTCTTTAATTTTCCAGTCTCTTCACTGGTGATATCGAAATCCACAGAAGAAGCATAATGGAAGTTTAATCTGTTTTTTGCTTCTGCAGAGATATCATCAAAATTTACCCAGTCTTTTGTTCCCACTAACGTAATAATCTGGGATTTAGGTTTTGTACTCCAAGCAGATAATTGATCGGTAATGCTAGTTGCTAATGCTCTATCACGTGTAGGAACAACAAATACACAGTTTTTTGCTTTTTTCAAATGCGTAGGAATGTCTTTTTCTTGAATCTCCACCAATTTTTTGATGCCTAAGGATAAGAAAGAGGAACGAAACGCTTGGTATAAGTCCTCGTCTTTTGGTCCAACTTTAACAATATAGATTTGTTCTGCAACGTAATTTTTTTGCACAAACTTTGCCATGTTTTTAATAAGCGTAATCTCAGATGCAACCGCATTGGTTACTGCAGGGTTTTCTTTTAAAACTGTTGTTGTAGCTACAATTGGACTAATTAAGTGAATGTTATTTGCTTTACAAAGTTTTGCTGTAAGTTCTAAGTTCTCTCCGTTAAATGGTCCGATGATTAATTCTGAATTAAGAACATCATTCTGACGAAGTAGGGGAGCGACCGTACTCGTATCACTACCAGCATCTAGTACAACCACCTTCCCTTTGTAGCCCATCGCCATCAAAGAATCGATAGCAATTTGAGCACCCATGTAGAATTCAGTAGCAATTGCGGAAGTAGGGTCGTTCGTTTTATCTGTATTAAAAGGCAATAAGAAGGTTAACGCGTGTGTTCGTTCTTTGGTAACTGGTACAACGGGTGTCGTATTACTTGGTGTTGTAGTTGTTGGAATAGTTTCCACTTGTCTTACAGCTACATCTTCTACTTTTTTAGGGTAAATTGGAACACGCAAGGTCATTCCAGGTTTTAATTGACTGGAAGATATGTTGTTGTTCATGCGAGATAATTCATCGACCGTAACCATAAAACGCTTGGAAATGTTGTACAGTGTTTCATGATCCAATACTTTGTGAACAATAACAGTATCTGGTTTTTTGATTGGTTTTTGAGCTTCAGAAATGTCAGCAGGTTTTACGCCAGGTATTAAAATGTTTTGACCAGCAATGAAGTCTTTAGTCAATCCCGGATTAATCGCTACTAATTGTTGTTCGGTAAGATTGAATTTTTTGATAACGTGATAAAAAGTTTCCCCTTCGTGTATGGTATAAGCAAATGATTTCTCCCCATTTTCTAAAGGTTTTTTCGCAGTAATCGGAACCAGTAACTTTTGTCCTTCTCTAACTCCTTTTGCTGTGTCTGGATTTATGAGTGCAACTTCATCTACAGGAACTCCAATTTCTTTACAAACAGAAAATAAGGTAGCTCCTTTTTTTACAGTATAGATGAAATATTTCTTACCTTCTTTGGTAATTACATCTTTATCATTTAGTTGCCCGAAAACAGGAATGGATAATAACAATACGATAATGGTAAAAATGTTTTTCATAATACTACTGTTTATCATTCATTTTATTCATTGCGATGTTGTAATACAACATCGTTACAATCTAATAACGAAATTAACCATTCTTTCCGTCACTCGTCACTCGTCACTTTTTTTGTGGGGATGTTGCATAACAACATCCCTACAAAAAAATTACTCCCATTCAATCGTTGCTGGTGGTTTAGAACTAATGTCGTAGGTTACACGATTAATTCCTTTCACCTGATTGATGATACGGTTTGATATTTTTGCTAAAAACTCGTATGGTAAATGACACCAATCTGCCGTCATTCCATCGGTAGAAGAAACGGCGCGCAATGCTACAGCATTTTCGTATGTTCTTTCGTCACCCATTACGCCAACGGATTGAACAGGTAAGAAAATTGCTCCTGCTTGCCAAACTTGGTCGTACAAACCATCTTCTTTCAATCCATTGATGAACAAGGAATCTACTTCTTGTAAAATGCGAACTTTTTCAGAAGTCACTTCACCTAAAATACGGATTCCTAATCCTGGTCCTGGGAATGGATGTCTGCCTAAAATTGCTGGTGCGATATCTAAAGATTTACCTACACGTCTCACTTCGTCTTTGAATAATAAACGTAATGGTTCAACCACTTGAAGTTTCATGTAATCTGGTAAACCTCCAACGTTGTGGTGAGATTTAATGGTTTGAGAAGGACCTCCATTTACAGAAACAGATTCGATCACGTCTGGGTAAATAGTACCTTGACCTAACCATTTTGCATCCGTAACTAATTTAGATTCTTCATCAAATACATCGATGAAAACTTTTCCAATCGCCTTACGTTTTAATTCTGGGTCTGTTAATCCTTTCAAAGCAGCATAGAATTTCTCGGAAGCATCTACTCCTTTTACATTCAATCCCATTCCTTTGTAGGAATCTAAAACTGAATTAAATTCGTCTTTACGTAATAAACCGTTATCAACGAAAATACAATGAAGGTTTGCACCAATTGCTTTGTGTAATAATACAGCTGCAACTGAAGAGTCTACACCACCTGACAAACCTAAAATAACTTTATCCGTTCCAATTTTATCTTGTAAATCTTTTACAGTAGATTCTACAAATGAATCTGGAGTCCAAGATTGGTCGCAATGACAAATATCTACGATGAAGTTTTTTAATAAAACAGCACCTTCCAAGGAGTGATAAACTTCTGGATGGAACTGGATTCCATAAGTTTGTTCGCCTTCTACATAGTATCCAGCAACTGCTACATCTTCAGTACTTGCAATGATTTTGTAATTGGATGGAATTGTTTTGATAGTATCTCCATGCGACATCCATACCTGAGAACCATCAGTCATCCCTTTGGTTAATTCATGTACTTTATCGACATACGATAAATTTGCTCTACCGTATTCACGAATGGTTGACGGAAGAACTTCTCCGCCATAACTTCCTGCTAAATATTGTGCACCAAAACAAACACCTAATAAAGGAAATTTTCCTTTGATTGCAGATAAATCTGGTTTTGGTGCTTGAGGGTCACGTGTGGAAAAAGGACTTCCAGAAAGAATTACTCCTTTAATGTTAGTATCTAAAGATGGAATTTTATTCCAAGGATGAATCTCACAATATACGTTCAATTCTCTTACTCGTCTCGCAATCAGCTGTGTATATTGCGATCCGAAATCAATAATTAATATCATTTCTTGCATGATGCAAATATAAGGGATTTATCTAACATAAGGTTTTGCAAAGGTGATCAATTCCTCTGCTTTTTGATAACCTACTGTTCTACCAATAATTTCTCCTTTGTGGTTTAAGATTAATAAAGTTGGGTATGCAGAAACATTAAATGCAGGGGCTAATGCTGCTCCTTCTCCTTTTTCCATGTCCATAGCGACATTGATGAAGTTTTTGTTGAAGAAATCGCCAGCTGTTTTGGTTGTAAATACATCTCTTTTTAGCAATTTACAAGGTCCACACCAGCTTGCGTAAGCATCTAAAAATATGTTTTTCTTTTCTTTTTTTGCTTTTGCACAAATTTCCGCAAAGGTTCCTTCCGTGAAAATCATTCCTTCGGTGGTAGCTTGATCCGTTTTGTTTTCGCTTTTGTTGGTTGTGAAACTTACCATCGCTAGTGTTACCATAACACCAAAACCTAAAATCATTAATTTATTTTTCATTCTTACTCTTATTTATAGTTCGTTTTAACTTATAATTCCCACTAAAATAATCAACCTACCTGAATAAAAACTATTTTTAACATTAATTATTTGTACAAATTAGCTTCTATGACACACTTAAAACAACAAGCATTTTTTAATTGGAGTACAGGGAAAGATTCTGCCTTAGCTTTATATAAAGCAATTCAATCAAATCAGTTTGAACTTTCGGGGTTGTTAACTACAATCAATGACGGTTATGGTCGTGTGTCTATGCATGGTATTCGGAAAGAATTGTTGTACAAACAAGTAGAAAGCATTGGTTTGCCTTTGTTTGAAGTTTTACTTCCTGAAGTTCCAACAATGGAAAGCTACGAAAATGCTTTTCAACAGGTGTTGCAAAAACGTGTCGAGTCTGGAGATAAGATTTCTCTATTTGGCGATATTTTTCTAGAAGATTTACGCAAATACAGAGAGAATAAATTAGCTGAAATTAATCTGAAAGCTAGCTTTCCTTTATGGGGAAGAAATACACGAGAATTGGTTGAAGAATTAATAGAACTCGGATTTAAAGCAATTGTAGTATGTGTGGATGCTCGTGTATTAGGAGAAGAATTTTTGGGTAGAGTTATTGATTATGATTTTATGAATTCCCTACCTGATAATGTAGATCCTTGTGGTGAAAATGGAGAATTTCACACTTTTGTTTTTGATGGTCCAATTTTTAAACATCCAATTGCATTTGAATTAGGGGAGAAGGTGTTTAGAACCTATCAAAATCCTGTTAAAAAAGAAGGGGATAATGAGTATGATTGTTTGTCAGATACGGAACAAAAAAGTGGTTTTTGGTATTTGGATTTATTAATGAAATGAAATTTTAGTAAATTAAATTCAATGTGTAATGTTATCTAAATTTTAAATTTACAATATAATAAAATGTATTTAATTTGATTTTATGTTATATAACTATTAGCATTCATTCATATTGTATTTTCAGTATTTTTTTGAAATAGTTTTGAATAAAATAGTTGTAGTATGACTTTTATTTTATTTAAATTATTTAAACCCAATAATAAAACTTTTTATAAATTATTTGAAGAGGCAAGCGTTAAGCTTAACGCGATGTCTAATCTTTTAAATGTATTAGTTCACGAAAATGATTACAATAAACGATTAGTAATTGGGAGAGAAATAATACAGGCTGAAAAAAATTATGAAATTTTAGTTCATCATATTTTTGTAGAGTTAAGCAAAAATTATGTTACTCCTTTTGATCGGGAAGATATCTATGGTTTGGCAAAGACTATGGAAACTATTGGAGATTATTTAACAATAACAGCTAAAAAAATTAATTTCTATAAACTTAATACTAATGAACAAGGTTTACGGATAATGGTTACTTCTGTGTTAGATACTATTCATTCAGTTTGTAATGCAGTTCTTGAACTTAGAAATTTTAAAAAAGGGAAAATTATTGTTGATTCTATCATTGAAATCAATGAAATTCATTCTTTAGCAATTGAAAGCTTTTATCAATGCATTGATACATTGTTTGAAGAGGAAGATAATTTAAAAGAAGTAATTAAACGCCGAGAAATCTATCATAATTTGGAAGTGATTACAGAGAAATGTAAAGATGCAGGTACATTTTTAGAGGCAATTGTTATAAAATATTCATAATTTTTCACATAAATTTTTATGTCAACTTTTTTTACTAAAATCAAACATTTAAAAGTAAAACTGTTAATTCAGTATGGTGTATTAATTCTTTTAACAACATGCCTTATTGGAGCAATGTTTTTTTCATTAAGAAAAATTTCAAATTTTTCGGATACTAAATCTGTATCACAAGATTTGAATATTGAACTTCTTCAAATGAGAAGGGCCGAAAAGAATTTTGTTTTGGAAGATCTTTTAAACGAAGAATTTTACACGAACAATACGAGTACAAATATTTCCGATTTTGATAGACTTTTTCTCGAATCATCTAAAAAGATGAGTGTATTATTAGAGAGTGATGTAGTAAATCAGTTAGAATGTAAAGATTCAATACTTGATGCGAATAATTTCATTCATAATTATTATCAATATTTTCATTTGCTAGTAGGAGAATATAAAAAGAAAGGATATAAAAATTGGGGCTATGAAGGTAGGTTGAGAGATGCAATTCATAAAATTGAAAAAGGTTCATTACCTTTTGATAAAGTGCAGATGTTAACTTTAAGACGCTATGAAAAGGATTTTTTATTAAGAAAAGACAATGAATATGTTCAAAAATTTGATAATGCTTTTAAAGAATTTAAATTTTCATTATTAAAAGAGAATAATAACCAACTTATTTCTGCTTTAAATGATTACAAAAAAGAATTTCATAATGTTGTTAACTCAGAACAGAATATAGGACTAACTAAAGATCAAGGGATAAAAAAAGAATTATATGTTTCTTTAACACAAGCCGAAAGTCTCTTGGGTAGTGTGAATTCTCAAATAAAAGATTATGTTAACCAAACAATAGTAAATACTTATTTTTTACTTGCAGTTTTATTCATAATACAACTTATTTTAGCGGTCTATTTAGCGATTTCATTTGCAAACGCTACTACAAAATCTATTGTAGTAATAAAAGATGCAATTTCTAAACTCTCTAATGGAGAGTTTCCCGAGAAAATTGACACGAATCAAAAAGATGAAGTAGGTCAAGCATCAGTTTCTTTTAATAATTTGATAGATAGAATTACGATTGCTTCTGATTTTGCTCAAAAAATAGGAGAGGGTGAGCTTAATATTTCCTATGATACCGCATATACTAATGATGTGTTAGCAAAGTCACTCCAGTCGATGCATTTTCAACTTCAAAAAGTAAATGAAGAGAATGAGAAGCGAAACTGGATCAATGAAGGCTTAGCGAAATTTGTCGATTTAACAAGAGACACTTCTGATATTAAGCGTTTTTACAATGTGATTTTGTCAAATATTGTTAGATATATAGGAGCGAATCAAGGTTATTTATATGTGTTAAATGATGAGGAAAGTAAGGTAGAATTTCAATTTATGGAATTGAAAGCAGTATATGCCTATGGAAAAGAAAAATATATTGTTGAAAGAACGAATATAAAATATCAAGAAGGATTAATTGGTCAGGCTTGGTTTGATATGGAAAGTTTGTTCTTTACAGAATTTCCTCAAGAATACGTTACAATCACCTCTGGTATGGGGGAAGCAACTCCAACATGTGTGTTTATTTGTCCTTTAATTGTAAATGAAACGATCGTTGGAATGCTTGAAGTTGCAACTTTTGAAACATTAGAAAAACATAAAATTGAATTTGTAAATAAAATTTCTGAATCGATTGCTGGTACAATAGCTACAGTTAAAACAAACGAAAAAACAATTAAATTGTTAGAACAATCACAATTACTTACAGCTGACTTACGTGAACAAGAGGAAGAAATTCGTCAAAATATGGAAGAAATGAATGCTACAAATGAAGAGATGAATCGTAAAGAACGAGCTATGAATCATCGTATTAAAGAATTAGAGATTGAAATCGAAAGTCTTAGAGCTAGCAACCACGAGTATAAAATTGTTAATCAATAGTACGCGGTTATTTTTTTGTTAAGTTATTGTTACCCTTTTTTAAAAGTGTGTTAATAGTAGTAAAATAAAGTATTTTTGTAAGATAAAATGAAATAATTATGATGTCAGGAATCTTAAAATTCTTTTTACCAAAGGATAAAATTTTTTATACTTTATTTGAAAATGCAAGTGCTAATTTAGAATCGTTAGCTGAAAAATTAGTATTAGTTGTTAATGAATCTGATTTTAATAAGAGAGGTATAATTATTAAAGAGATGGAAGATTTGGAACATCAAAATGATGTGTTAACGCATACAATTTTTGTAGAGTTAGGTAAAAATTTCATAACTCCTTTTGATAGAGAAGATATTCATAGCTTAGCAACCGCGTTAGATGATATTGCAGATTATATGTATGCGTCTGCTAAAAAAATTAATTTCTATAAAATTGATCCAGATGATCAAGGTGTTCAAAAAATGGCTGTAGTTATTAAAGATGCTGTCTTGGCGGTAAATAGTGCTGTTATTGAATTGAGAAATTTAAAAAATACACAAAAAATTATTGATTGTGTAGTGAGAATAAATAGCGCTGAAAATCAAGGAGACGACATTTTTGATCTAAGTATTGATCGGTTATTTGAACACGAATCGGATATTAAATTGTTAATCAAAAAAAGAGAATTATATCAATCACTAGAAATTGTTACCGACAAGTGCGAAGATGCTGGTAATGTGATTGAATCAATAGTAGTTAAATACGCATAATACTAATTAACGGATATGTTTACTTTATTAATTGTTGTTATTGTTATTGCATTATTATTTGACCTTGTAAATGGATTTCATGATGCAGCAAATTCAATTGCAACTGTAGTTTCTACTAAGGTGTTAACTCCTTTACAAGCTGTTATTTGGGCTGCTGGATTTAATGTTTTAGCTTTTTGGGTGTTTGACATGAGTGTAGGTAATACTGTCGCTAAAACAGTAAATAATAACGCAATAGATCTATGGGTAATATTGTCAGGTTTATTGGCAGCTACTTTCTGGAATTTATTAACATGGAGATTAGGTATTCCTTCTTCTTCTTCTCATACATTAATTGGAGGATTTGCAGGGGCAGCAGTTGCTCATGCTGGGTTTGGAGTAATTGATTCTAGTGGTATATTGGTAATTATTGCTTTTATTTTTTTAGCTCCTATTATTGGTGGAATATTAGCTTTCGGGATTGCCTTAATTACCATGAGTCGTAGGTTTTTATTAAAATTTATTGTCGTAGTTGCTTGTTCTTTAGGTATCTATTTCCTTATGAATTACATGGTTGAATATATGGATATGAAAAAAGAAATGATGTGGATAGTGGTTGCTATGCTCATTATTTTTATTCTCTCATATATATACTATATGTTGGTTCATGGGAAAAGACAGACTGCTTTGAAAGAATCTAATATGTATAAAAGATTGCAATTACTTTCATCTGCAGCTTTTTCACTCGGTCATGGTGGCGCAGATTCTCAAAAAGTAATGGGCATAATTTGTGCAGCTTTATTAGTCTATGGAAATTTAGAAAGAGAAGGAAAGGTAAAAGAACCAATTCCTTCTGATTTTAAAATTTCTGAAATACTACAAATTTCTTATGAAAACGAAGAAGGTAAACACCATAAATTTAAGCCAATGTTTGGAGAATTTAATGGGGTACTTTTTTATGTAAATGATAATGAAATTTTAGATGTACATAACCAAGAAGTAATTGTGAAAAACGAGAAATTGAATCACAATTATTCAAAATCACATAAACTTGCTTCTATTGCTTCTGAAAAGGAAATTAATGATAAATTAGAGAAATTGACGGTGTATTCAAAAGGCCACAATATTTATGATGCAGAATCTAATGAATTAATTTTCAATAAAAAAATGATTGATACAAGCTATTCAAAAGCGGGTATGTTCAGTGATTTTATTTCTGAAGGGAAACTTAGAGAAGATTGTAAAATAATTACAAAAGTTAATTCAGAAACTATGCCTTTTTGGATATCTTTTGGATGTTATTTTATGATTGCAATAGGTACATTATTTGGTGGTTGGAAAATCGTTAAAACGATGGGGTCTAAAATTACTAAAGTTTCCCCTTTAGAAGGTGTTTGCGCGGAAACTGCAGGAGCTTTAACTTTGTTTGTTGTGAGTAATCTTGGTATTCCAGTTTCAACAACCCATACAATAACTGGCTCAATCATTGGTGTTGGAGCAACCAAACGTTTAAGTGCGGTTCGTTGGGGTGTAACGATTAACTTACTTTGGGCTTGGATTTTAACAATTCCAGTAAGTGCTTTATTTGCTGCTGGTTTCTATTATTTAATCTGCATGTTTAAATAAATTATTTCAATCTGAATTATATTTAAGGGTGTTCGTTTCGGACACCCTTTTTATGTTTTAGAGGAACTTATTATGTTTTAGAGGAACTTATTATACAGTTCTTAATACCATTTATCCAAATAACTCTCTAAGTTATTCTTAAATACTTTATTTGGTTCGTTCGTCAGTAAGCTTTATTATTTCAACATTTTTACCTCCTAAAAAAGACGGCACTTCTCTAATAGATCTCAAACACACAAATCTTTAAATCCTCTACTGAATCACTTAAAGGTTTATATTATTCATCAAACATTTTTTTATATGCCTTATATATATGGTTCTAATCTACATTACTTCCATTTAAACGTCTCCAAAAAACGTTTTAAATCAACTTTAAGATAATCTAACGTAGGTTTAATGGAATCATAATTTGGTCGTGCATTAAAATAGATTACACCACTTACAAAACGTTTTGTAGAATCTGTTATATAAAATTGAAATGGTGACGCTACATCACCTTGTAATTCAAAAAAAGTACCATATACTTTATCTTTTGGTCTTATAATATTTTCGTCTTCGATAGCAGTAGCTTTAATCTTGTGGTCATCCACTTTACTGATAGAAAAATTAACGTATTCCGCTAAAGGTTTAGACATTTCTATATAAGAAAAATGTAATGTGCCATTCAATGGACCTAGTTCAATATCCCTATGACAGGTACTTTCTTTGCCGTAATCAACCTGCTTTATTTTAAACATGGATGGAATGTCAAAGCTATAAGGACAATCCGGAGAGTAATTAATGTATTTATGCTCAGGTAAATTTACATCAAGATATGTTGGTGGTTTTGGAATAGCTAATTCGTCTGATCCACAGGATGAAATTACGCCAGTAAGGAATAGAATTCCAAATAATAAGTTTTTCATGTGATTAATTTTCAGTAGTTGTTTCATTTAGCTTTTCATTTAATAATACGCGAACTGTTTTAATCCGTTTTTTATCTGCTTTTTCTACAATTAACTTATAAATTTCAAAATCAATATGTTCTTTGTTTCTTAAAATACGCCCAGCTTGTTCTACCATAAAACCTCCTAACGTATCTGCCTCTCCTTTATTTGCTTCAAATTCTTTTCCGTCAATTTCTAATACTTTATAAAAATCAACCAAAGCAGTGCGTGCTTCAAACTGGTAATTTGAATCGGATATTTTAGTAAAATTAATTTCTTTTTCATCATATTCATCAGTAATATCCCCAACGATTTCTTCTAGGACATCTTCTAATGTAGCTAATCCACTAGCTCCTCCGTATTCATCCACAACTATACTCATGTGCATTTTCTTACTCTGAAATTCTTTTAATAAATCATCTAATTTTTTGTTTTCAGGAACAAAAAATGGTTTGTGAATCAAGTTTAACCAATTAAAATTTTCCTTTTCTTCTAAATAAGGAAGTAAATCTTTAATGTATAATATTCCAATCACATTATCAAAAGTAGTTTGATAAACTGGAATACGAGAATAACCAGCATGTAATATGATTTGAAGCACCTCAGTATAATTTGAATTGTTTTCAATCGCTACAACTTCCATACGTGGTCGCATGATTTGTTTGACATCCGTATTTCCAAACTTGATTATACCCTCTAATAATTTGTGTTCTTCTTCCGATGTAGTTTCTTCTTTTGTTAATGCTAATATTTGTTCAAGATCATCTGAAGAAATTTTCACCCCTCTTTTCTTTGCATATTTATGAATCAAGCTTGTTCCGTTAACTAAAAATCTTTTTAGCCAAGAGAATGGTGGTAAATTCCCAATAAATAAAAGAACGGGAGACATGAATTTTGCGATTGATAATCCATTTTTGGTAGCATAAACTTTTGGGATAACTTCACCAACCAACAGTATTATTGTTGTGATTAAAAATACATCAATTACAAATCTGAACAATTCATTGTCTGCTGAGTTGCCAAAAACTGCATCTAATAAAAAGCTTGAAATAATAACAACTCCAACATTGACAAAATTATTAGCAATTAATATTGTTGCTAATAAATCTTGAGGTGATTTTAATAATTTTCGTGCTGTCTCAGCTTGTTTACCTTCTTCATTTTTTAACGCTTCTTTTTCAATAGGTCCCATTGAAAAATAAGCAACTTCAGAGGCTGAAATTAACGCAGAACAAATCAATAAAATTAAAATGGTTAATACACTAAAAATAACAGTCCCACTGATCGAAGAACTAGCTGTTTGTGTTAATAATATAGAGAGTGTGTGCATAAATTTAAAATGGAAGTTCGTCTAGGTCGCTCAACTCAAAACCTGGAAGTGGGGTAGGAGTGGATGGGATTCCTTCTGTTGGATAATGTAGTTTTTTCTGATTTTCAGTGTTCGATGTAAATAAAGATAAATAAGAATCTAAAAATAATTCGTACCCACGATGCGTTACCCCTTCCTTGGATTGCCAAGTACGTGATTTTAATTTAGCCTCAAGATATAATTGTTGACCTTTTTTGATGTTTTTATATACTTCCTTGGCCTGATCTCCCCACGAAGTGACAGTATGATAATCTGTTACATTTTTTTTTTGGCCAGTAGATTTATCAATAAAGCTATCTTGTGTTAAAAGCGTAAATCGACAAATCGCACCACCCTTATCAAGATGTCTCAATTCTATCTTGTCACCTACAGTTCCAATTAACACAACTTTATTTACCGAAGTTAGCATATACTACAAATATAGAAAAATACCATCAAAGACTGAACTCCCATAAAGTAAAATTACACAAAGCCTCTAAATCCCCTCCAAATTCTCTCATAAAGACCAAAGGTCTCTTAATATACTCTCAAACACAAATACTTAACTTCTTAATTTCTCAATGGTTAAAAAAACAAACTTCTACCATCCACTTTCTACTTCAAAAAAAACTCAATTGACTTATATAATTAACCATAATTTCATCAATCGTCATTCATCTCCTCCAAATACCTCTCTATCACTCTCGGTATCGGAAATCTCCCCAACTCCTTTTTATCCACCCATTCATACTCACTATTTTCTTTCAATATCTCTGGTAATTCCTTCATTCTCCAAAAGGTAGTGAATAAATGTTGGTGGGAAAGTATATGTTTCACACCTGACTTCTCAAGTTCTGCATTAACACCATATTTATCTGTAATTTCCTTTTCTACTTGTCTCAAATCTTCGACCGTATCTTTTTCAATCAAAGGAAATTGATACAAGTTTTGCCAAATATCCTTTTCACTACGTTTTTGTAATAAGATATGTGTTTTATCCTCAATGTGTAAAAAATGGAAAAAACGATTTCGTACTTTTGTTTTTGATTTTTTGACAGGTCTGATCTTAATAGTTTTGTTTTTTTGAGAAAGACATGATTGAATAAAAGGACAAATTTCACAATTCGGGCTAGACGGGATGCATTGTAAAGCACCAAATTCCATAATTGCTTGATTGTGTTCTGCTGGAAAATCTTTGTTTAACAACTCTTGTGCTAATGAATTAAATATATGTTGTCCTTCTTTACTGTCGATTGGATTTGATATGTCAAATATTCTAGATAACACTCTATATACATTGCCATCAACGACAGCGTGTGGTAGGTTAAATGCAAAAGACGCAATTGCAGAAGCGGTATAATTTCCTACCCCTTTTAACTTCAGTATATCTTTGTAGTTGTTTGGGAATTTACCATTAAACTCATTCATAATCATTTTTGCTGAAGCATGAAGATTTCTAGCGCGACTATAGTATCCAAGTCCTTGCCAATCAGATAAAACTGTTTGTTCTTTTGCGTTTGATAAATCAGAAATAGTTGGGTAATTAGTACTGAATTTTATGTAGTATTTAAGTCCTTGATCAACCTTAGTTTGTTGTAAAATGATCTCTGATAACCAAATTTTATATGGGTCTTTAGTTATTCTCCACGGTAAATTTCTCTTGTTTTGTCTATACCAATTGATAATTAATAGGTTAAAATCACTCATTCGTAGATTTTTTAAAAAATAATTTTGAATTTGTAAAGATATATTATTTAGTTGACTTAAATTTGCTACTGAAAATCAAAACATTAAAGATTATGACAAAGGCTGATATTATCGCAAAAATCTCTGACGAAACTGGATTAGAGAGATTAGAAGTACAAAAAACTGTTGAGGCGTTTATGACGACTTTGAAAGATTCAATGTCGACAGGAGAAAATGTATACCTACGTGGATTTGGAAGTTTCGTAGTTAAACAAAGAGCTGAAAAAACTGGTCGTAACATTTCTAAAAATGAGACAATCATTATTCCTGCTCACAACATTCCTTCATTTAAACCTGCTAAAGTTTTTGTTGAAGAAGTGAAAAACAAAGTTAAAGTAAAAAAATAATTTTTTTTCTTTTTGCATCTTGCGTGCAATTAAAAGTAAAATTGTATCTTTGCACTCCTGTTTAACGACAGGAGTGTATTTTTTTAATACAGTACCAAAGAAAAGATTGTTTAATATTTAATATATATTGTTATGCCAAGCGGAAAAAAAAGAAAAAGACATAAGATGGCTACGCACAAGCGTAAAAAAAGACTTAGAAAAAATCGTCATAAAAAGAAAAAATAATTTTCTTTTGAAATTCGTTGGATAACTTAGTAGGTTCGCTTGCTAAGTTATTCTATTTTTAAATCTTTAATATAAGCTTTCGTGAGTTTAGAATTAGTAGTCGATTCTCGGTCAACCGGGATATGGCTTGCGTTGTTGCGTGATGGAAAGCTTATTGAATTGCATGAAGAACAAGGGAATACTGAATTTGCTGTAGGTGATGTTTACTTAGGTAAAGTTCGAAAAACAGTTCCAAGTTTGAATGCAGCTTTTGTGGATGTAGGATATGAAAAAGATGCATTTTTACATTATCTTGACCTTGGACCACAGTTCAATTCGCTGAATAAATTCACCAAAGACACGTTACACGGCAAGCAAAATGTAGCCGACCTACAATACTTTAAGTTAGAATCTGACATTCCTAAAGAAGGTCAAATGGAAGAGGTACTTTCTTCCTCTCAATCTATTTTAGTACAAGTTGCTAAAGAACCAATCTCCTCAAAAGGACCTCGATTAAGTGCTGAGATTACTTTAGCAGGCAGGTATATTGTTCTTGTTCCTTTCTCTGATAAAATTTCTATCTCTCAAAAAATCAGAGATGCAAAAGAGAGAGACAGGCTTAAAAAAATATTGAACGAAATTAAACCTAAAAACTTTGGGGTAATAATTCGTACTGTTGCTGAAGATAAAAAAGTTGAACAAATCCACCAAGATCTTAACAATTTGTTAGAAAAGTGGAAAACAATGTTCACTGCGCTTAAAACAGCAACTCCCCCTAAAAAGGTGCTTGGAGAAATCGATAAAACAGCATCGATTTTACGCGATTTGTTAAATGGAGATTTTTCTAATATTCATGTCAATAATGAAACGCTTTCTGAAGAAATACGAGGATATGTTGCAGGAATAGCGCCAGGTAGAGAAAAAATTGTAAAACACTACGATGGTAAAATTGATATCTTCGAGCGTTTTGGAATTTCCAAACAAATTAAAACACTTTTCGGTAAAAAAGTTCCGCTTCCAAGTGGTGGGTACTTAATTATCGAACATACGGAAGCTATGCACGTGATAGACGTGAATAGTGGTAATCGTAAAGGTTCTGAAGGACAAGAGTTAAATGCTTTAGCTACTAATGTTGAGGCCGCAGAAGAAATTGCACGAGTATTACAATTGCGTGATATGGGCGGAATTGTTGCAGTTGATTTTATCGATATGCATGAACGTGAAAATAACAAAATTCTTTTTGAAAAATTAAAAGAATTTATGAAAAATGACCGTGCAAAACACAACCTAATTCCTCCTTCAAAATTTGGTGTAATCGAAATTACAAGACAACGAGTACGTCCAGAAACAGAAATTAAAACAAATGAAACTTGTCCAACTTGTAACGGAACAGGTGAAGTTCAGGCAAGTATTTTACTTGCAGAAGAAATTGAGAACAACTTAAATTATTTAGTAGTTGATAAAAAAGAACCTAAGGTAACTTTAATTGTTCACCCATATCTTGAAGCTTATTTCAAATGCGGAATCATTTCAAGACAAATTAAATGGTTCTTCAAATATAAAAAATGGATAAGTATTCGCGGAGTTGTTGCAAATCACTTAATGCAATACTCTTTCGTAGATTCTAAGAACGATACTTTAGCACTCTGATTTCATGTCAGAGTGCAAGTACTCGCTTTCCGAAGCAATACCGAAAATGGAATCTTGGTGTACCTACCAAGACCGTTGCACTTACGAAGTAGAACAAAAACTTGCTACTTGGAATACTCCAATTGAACATCAGATTGAAATTATCAATCACCTTCAGAAAAATAGATTTCTAGACGATAATAGATTTGTTGAATCATATATTTCTGGAAAATTCAAAATTAAACGTTGGGGTAAAATAAAAATCAAACACCACCTTATCCAAAAACGAATTGATAAAAAAACAATTGACATTGCTTTGAAATCAATTGATCAGGATGCTTATTTTGAAGTAATGAAGCTTCTAGCAGAACGTAAATTAGCTGATAGGAAAACAAAAGATGATTATTGGACAATAAAACGTCGTGTAAGCGCTTTTCTCGCTTCTAAAGGCTACGAATCTGATTTAATACATGAAGTTGTCTCAGAAGTTGTTAAAATGTAGTTTTGTCAATTGAAATTCATCTTATTTTTCAATAATTATTTTCTTTATTTCGGTGTCGATTTTGATAAAATATACCCCACTTTCAAATTTCGAAACATCTATCTTTATGTTATTTGATATTTTTTGCTCTAGTAATACACCACCATTAATATTCATTAATTTCATTTCTAAAGTGTTTGGTGAATTAGTGTTGATGATTAATTCGTAACTTGCAGGATTTGGAAATAGTTGAATGAAAGGGGATTCTTTAATTTCTTTTATTCCAACCAATGTATTTTCGATAGGTGCTTCCGAACCACTCGGAAATTGATCATAAGGTCCTATTTTTAACAAGGTGATATTCGACCCTCCTTTTCCTCCATATACATTATAACCGACAGACATTGCTCCTAAATCGTTTGTTGCGATTAATTGATTGCAATGATCATCTCCATGATTGGAAGGGTTAACACATTTTGGATGCCATGTTAAATCATTTTTGTATCTACAGATAATTAAATCTTCACCACTTGAATAGGTAGGGATGATTGGATTGTTTGTGGGTTGCATTGAGATATAATTATAATTAAAAACACCATATTTTACAATTTGTGAAAAATAATTATTTCCACTTTGAATTATGTAGCTTTCAAAATAATTATTTCCAAGAGAATCGACGGTCATATTGTAATATACTTTGTCGCTAGTAGAATTTAATTGTGAATAACCAACTCCTCTTATAAATGCCGAGTCAGCATAAATATCTTTGATATAATAATTAGAATTTTTGTTTCCATAAGTCTTTAACCAGTTAATATCTCCTTCTTTATTAATAGAAAGAAGTAATGCTTTTTGTTTAGATGAATCTGAATCAAAATATTCCCCTCCAATAATGATGCGATTTGTATCTATCATACTTATTGTGGTAGCAATATCAACACCTGGACTACCAAAAGATTTTTTCCAGATTATTTCACCATTTTTTGAAATACGAAGTAAGAATAAATCTTCAATTTCAGTTTCATTAGAAGTTGTTTGACCTATCAAAATAAAACTGGTATCAGATAACTGTAGTGCATCATGTAATATTTCATTGCTAGTTCCTCCGTAAGTTTTTTCCCATTCTAATTTCCCTAAGGTGTCTGTTTTAAAAAAATAAAAATCAAATAGTCCATTACTAAATGAACTTGAAAAGCCTGCAACAAAATTCCCATAATGGGGTATATGGAAAATTCGTTTTCCAATATCGCTTGCTGAACCTCCATACGATTTTGACCACAAGTAGGTTCCTCCTGTATCGACATGTAAAATAAAAGCTTGACTTGGTGCATTTTCAAAACTGCTTGAACTTCCTGTTACATAATAACTACTATCACTCTTAGATTGAGAAACACCTTCGCCATAATCATATCCATTACCTGTATATATTTTATAAAAATGATTTTGAGCATAAATCTGATTTGTAAACAGACTTAATAAGATGATGAGTAGAAATTTGATCATATGTACCATTGTAATCTACATTGTAATGAGCGACCTTTACCTGTTTGTCTAAAGGAATCAAATAAATTTTCTGTTCCTATGTGAACTCCTATTTTTTTGCCAATTATTTTTATGTATAAACCAGTTCTTAGACTGTTTGTAATTCCATAATTTTCATGTAGACCAATCCATAAAGTTTGAAAACATCTAACCTGAATACCAGTATATAAATATGGGATGTAGGATAAGCTAGGGTACATTCGTATCCCAAATATTGATTGGTAACGTGAATGTGTTTGAAAAGTATTCATTTTTTCAATTTGAATAAAACCTAATAAGGGAGTAAATCGAATTTTATTACTTGAATGTATCGTAAGCTGCTTTAATTGTTCATCAGTATTTTGTTTCCCCCCAACTAAAGTACCTAATTGATTTAGTGTTAATCCTTGAAATATATAATTTGTATCTATAGAATAATAATGAACATCATTTGTTAAAAAGCCTATACCAAAATTTTTAGCTAATATGTTTAGTTGTATTTGTTTATTAGAAAAACTTGTAATTGGTATTCTTAAATCTAAATCAATTCCAATTCCATAATTTGTTTGTGTTGAAGATGGTAGGTAACTTGTACTCGTACCTTTGAAATCTAATAGCGCAAGATTACTAATGTCATTAACATAAATTGCTCCAAAGTCAATTGAGCTACTTATATAATTTACAATCTTAAACAGATTGATTGAATAATTTGATTTTGTTTTTTTATGTATAAAACCAATACCGAATTTAAAATAGCTAATTGATTGTAATGAACTTGTGTTAAGTTGTAATGGTTTACCTAAATAGTTCTCGTTCCCTTCAAAAATCAAACCAAACAAGTCTTTTGTATAATGACATGAATTAATTGTATTCATGGATGTTTTTACTAAAACACCCCATTTTTTTTTAGGGAAAATGGTGTGATTTCTGTATTCTAGTTCTACATTTCCTTCGATGCCTAAAGTATTATTATTTTGTTGTTGTGATAAACTATTTGATATTTGATTAGTTGAGATTGCTCCTCCAAAAAGAAGCTTATTTATGAAAATATTTTGTATTGAGGAACTGTATATATCTCCTTTACTTTGAAATATTAATTCATGATGATAGGTGTTTGTATCGACAATTTGAGGAAGAGTAGTTTGACCAAAAAGGATGGTTTTGCCAAATATGATAAGTAACAATGTAATTCTTCTCATTAATAGCTGGTATTAGTTTGAAAATCACCACTTAACTGAAAATTCAATGTACCGTTGTACGGAAATTCATAATTTGAATCTACCGAATTTAAAATAGTTTTTATTACTACATATTTGATTAAATTGCTATTGTTATAAAATGTTGATTTTGGAGAGAAATAAACAATAGAAATTTGATTTTCTTTAGATGATGTTGGCTTACCTAAAATTTCGTTAGATCCTATTAAAGTTTCTATAATTTTTCTATTCGAATTAAGAAAGTATAAATATACCTTCGAGTTAATTGGTATATTTGTTTCGCAATGTAATTTTAAACTTCCTGATTCCAATTTTTTGTTAATAGTATTCAAATCAATTGATAATGTGTCTTGAAAAGTTAATTGTTGTGCATTGAATTTTAATGGAATTACAGATTTTATTTTTAATTCAATTCCACTTGTTGGGAAAATTTCATCCCAACCACCATTCAAATTACCATAAGGATTTAACTCGAAAGAATAATCAATTTTATACCTATCACCAAAATTCTCTAGAAAAGGTAATAAATTACTGTTTTTTTCGTTTAAAATGAATTTTTTTTGTGAAGAAGTGATTGTATTCCCAGTTGTTTGGGCAGGAGCGATAAAAAAAGGATTGTTTAATTGTATGTTTTGAAACGGGATTAATGTTGTTGTACTTGTTCGAAAAGATGTTAATGAATTTATTTTACCCCTAGCCATAATTTTACAACTATTATTAATTGTAAGTTCTACAGTAGCTTGATTGAAATTTAAAGTACCATTAGTAATTTTTTTTATACCATCAAATGGTACTTCGTAATTGGAATTTATATGTAAGTTGCCAAAATAACCCTGTGCATATTCAATTTTAATATCCGAAATTTTAATATCCATCATGGTAATGTCTTTATTTGATACTTTAGTAACACTTCCATCAGGATCTAATTGCATATCGAAATTTGTTAAGATGGTATTAAAAGTATTGTTATCCAATCCACTTAAATCTATTGAATACCCACTCAGGTCTAGCGTACTAGATATAGTGGATGGTGAAGAAGTAGTTCCTTTTTGTGCAATTAAAGTCTGTTTGACTGAAACTCCATTCTTTGTAAAACTTGGGATTTCAATCGTGTAAATTGTTTTTGTTGTTAAAGGATTCTTTAAAACGATTTCTATACTTCCTTTTCTTACAACTATTCTTTTGAGTTGAGCATCTCCAATTGATATTTCATTCTCTACGTTTTTTTGAGAAAGTATTGTCCCAGGATTTAAGTTTAAAGAAGGGAAATTTATAGATAATTCTGAACTTATTGTTGTATCTGGAATTTTTATATATTCAGACAAATTTAGATTATATAAAGATTTCTCGTAAACAATACTACAACCACTAGAATCATTTTTAAGTAGAGTATCTCCAAACAAATGCTGTAGGTTTAACTGGTCCTTTATTATCGGGAAGCTCCATTTAGTTGACCAACTTGTATTTTCTTTTCTGCAAGACAATAATCCTACAAAAATTATAAAAAAATACATATGTTTTCTAAACATAAGAAGTAGAAGAAATTAATTAAATCTGAAATCTATTATACTCTTTCTAAAATTACGGCATAACCTTGACCAACGCCAATACACATTGTAGCTAAAGCATATTTTTTATTGGATCTAACTAGTTCATTTGCAGCTGATAATATTATTCTAGACCCCGACATTCCAAGTGGGTGTCCTAAAGCAATAGCTCCTCCGTTTGGATTAATTCTAGGGTCATTATCCGCTAATCCTAATGCGCGTGAACAGGATAATACTTGTGCTGCAAATGCTTCATTCATTTCAATTACATCGATTTGATCTAGCGTTAATCCTGATCGTTTTAAAAGTTTTTGAGTCGCATATACAGGACCAATTCCCATGATTCGTGGCTCAACACCTGCTACCGCACCACCAACAATACGAACTTTAGGTGTTAAATTATTATTTTTTAATCCCGACTCTGATGCCAATAGTAAAGCTGCAGCCCCGTCATTTAATCCAGATGCATTACCAGCCGTTACGGTTCCATCTTTTGTAAATGCAGGTTTTAATTTACCAAGGGTTTCAATCGTCGTATCATGTCTGATAAATTCATCCGTATTGAAAATGATAGGATCTTTTCTCTTTTGTGGAATTGAAATGGGAATAATTTCTTCTGCAAAAATACCTTTTGATTGAGCAATGGAAGCTTTTTGTTGCGACCAAGCAGCAAACTGATCTTGATCATCTCTTGAAATACCATATTTTACAGCTAAATTTTCAGCTGTCATTCCCATGCTATCTACTCCATACAACTCCTCCATCTTTGGATTAATAAATCTCCATCCAAAAGATGAATCAAACATTTGAGCATCTCGACCAAATGCTGTAGATGTCTTGGATATAACCCATGGACCTCTAGTCATATGTTCAACACCACCTGAAATATAGATGTCTCCAGCGTTGTCTTTTATCGCACGTGCTGCATTAATAGTAGCTGCCATTCCTGATGCACAAAGTCTATTTACAGTTTCTCCTCCAGCTTCTAATGGGATTCCTGCTAATAAAGATGACATACGAGCTACATTACGATTGTCTTCACCAGCCTGATTAGCACATCCTAAAATTACATCTTCAATCTGTAAAGGATCTAAACTCGGATTAATAGCAATCAATGCTTTAAGTACATCAGCCCCCAAATCATCTGCTCTATAATTTGATAATGTTCCTCCAAAATTTCCAATGGCTGTTCTAACACCATTTACTAAAAAGACATCTTTTGACATATATTTCTATTTTATTTCTCAAAGATAATAAAGACTTTGAGAATGAAATAATCACTGAAAAATATAAAAGAATTAGCAAGCTGTAAACCTAGATTCTTAAATTATTTATAACTTCATACCATTACAAATATTATTTCAATGAAAAAAATCTCTTTTATTTTTCTATTTACTTTATGTATAGGAAATTACTTCTCTCAAGTGGAAATTCTTTCGGCCAAAGAAAAAGCGTTTAAAGATTCAATAGCACAAATAAATGAAGCTGCAAATGCAAGTGCAGAAGGTAAAGAAGCTTACAATAGAGGAATCAATTTATTTAGTGAAAAGAAAACAATTGAAGCTGTTAAAGAATTTGAAAAAGCAATTCAATCTGATCCGAAATTTTTAGCAGCTTATTATAATAAAGGTGTTGCTGAAAATGAATTGGAAATGTTTTCTGCTGCTGCGTCAACATTTAATAAATTAATATCAATTGATTCTTCATATTCAAAAGCTTATTTTCAACGCGCCAAAGCTTTTTTTGGATTGAAAGAATATGATGGTGCAGAAAAAAATTATGAAAAAGCGTTGAAATTTGATCCAAATAATGTAAAAATAATTTACAATTATGGCGTTTTGAGATTTATGCAACAAGACTATAAAGATGCTATTACCAAATTTACACGTTGTATTCAAATTGAGCCAAATACTGCTTTTTATTACAATGACCGCGGAAGTTGCTATCGTATGATGGGTGATTTACCAAAAGCTATATTAGAATACGAAGAGGCTACAAAACGAAATTCTAATTTAGCATTTGTATACAACAACATTGGAACTTCAAAGAAAAAAATGAAAGATTTTCCTGGAGCAATGATTGCTTTTAATAAAGCAATTGCAGTTGATCCAAAATTTTATATGGCGTATGTCAACAGAGGTGCAACATATTTTACTCAAGGCAAACAAAACGAAGCTGAAAAAGACTTTTTACAAGCTAAACAAATAAATGAAAATTGTGCTCAAGCATATGCAAATTTAGCTTCCATTTTAATTCTTAAAAAAGAATATCAATTAGCATTTGATAATGCTCAAACAGCGATAGATATTGATAAATTTAATGGAGCTGCTTATTTAAATCGTGGGATTGCAAGAGAAATGCTTCGTGATATGAAGGGCGCTTGTGAAGATTGGTATAAAGCTAAAGAATTAGGGGTTGAATTAGGTAAGTCTTACCATTCTACAAACTGTAATAATTAATCAATTTAGAGATGAAAAATATTTTACTTATCGTATGTACATTTAGTTTTGGATTAGTTACATTTTCTCAAAATGTAGAATTTAAATCTTCAAATTTTAAAAGTGATAAAGAAGGTTTCAAAAAGGCAGAAGCTGCAATTGAACTTGGAGATACTTATTTTAATAAAGCAAATACACTATTGTTTGGTGTGAAGGATTATAAAGGAAATTTTATTTATGCAAAAAAACAATATGAACTAGCTCAAAGTTTTAATCCTTCAAATGCCTTGTTAAATTTTAAAATAGGGGTGTGTTTATTTAATTCAAGTAACCCGTTATCATCTTCTGAATACTTCTTTAAAGCAAAAGAATTAGATACAAATTGTGACCCTTTTTTAAATTATTATTTAGGTAGATTAGCTCAATTAGATTCCAAATTTGATGAGGCAATTGCTTTTTATGTAAAATTTTCAACGGAATACAAAAAGGCAAATGAATTTACTAAATTCATAGACCAACGTAAAAAAGAATGTGAAAATGCAAAAAAACTAATTACAAATCCTTTAAGAGTATGGGTAGATAATGTGACAGAACTAAATTCTGACCGAGACGATATTACCCCGACTATCTCTGTAGATGGTGGAGAAATGCTTTTTTCTTCTAAAAGAAAAAATGATAATACGCCAGATTCAATTGGTGAATACGATTTTGAGATCTATACTACTACTTTAGAAAAAGGTAATTGGTTGGAACCGAAAAAATTAATTGGAGATATAAATACAAAAGTAGATGATGTAGTAAATACAATGAGTTATGATGGAACAACACTTTTAATGCATCGATCTATAAATAACCAATCAGATATCTTTGAGTCTAAATTAGTTGGAGCAAATTGGACAACTCCTGAAAAGATGAATTCTAATATTTCTAATCCAAAATATAATGATCGTTTCGCGTGTTATAATCATACAGGTTATAAAATTTACTTTATTAGAGATAATGAAGAAGCAGAAAATGGTTTTCAAGCTGTTTATTCAGGGATGGAAAGTAAATTACGTAGAGATTATGCTACAACAACATTTTTAGATGTGCTGAATTCTAAATTTAATGAAGGTCCTATGTACATTACGATTAAAGGTGACGTGTTATATCTAGCATCACAAGGTCATGGATCTATGGGGGGATATGATATTTTTGTTTCAAAATTTGTCCAAGGACAATGGACAGCACCTGTTAATATGGGGTATCCAGTTAATTCTGTATATGATGATTTCTTTTATTCTCCTACTGTGAATGGTAAGTTTGCATATATTACTTCAAATAGACCTGGAGGAAAAGGTGGTTATGACATTTATAAGGTCACTTATTGGGGGCCAGATAAAACTCCAATTGTTTCTACGGAAGAACTTTTAATTTCTTCGATTATTCAACCTGTAAATGATAATGCAATTGAGTCTAAAGTAGATGTAACTCGTAAATTTTTAACTGTATTTAAAGGAAATACAATTGATTTATTAAATTCTCAACCAGTTGCTGCTACAATTGATATTACGGATAACGCATCTGGTAAAATTACTGAGACTGTGAATACAAATAGTGCTACGGGTAAATTTTTAATCACTTTACCTTCAGGTAAAAATTATGGAATTGCAGTAAAAGCAAATAATTATCTCTTTCATTCTGAAAATTTTGATTTGCCGGATGGGGGAGATGATAATATTGTTTCTAAAACAATTCAATTAAAAAATGTAGCGGTTGGTAATACCATAACACTTACAAATATTTTCTTTGACTTAGGTAAAGCAACCTTAAGAATAGAATCTAATGCAGAGCTAGATCGTTTAGTTAAATTAATGAATGACGCTCCTAAATTGAAAATTGAAATTAGTGGTCATACTGATAATACAGGGTCTGCATCCACAAATGAAAGTTTATCCCAACAACGTGCTAACGCTGTAGTTGCTTATCTCCTTTCTAAAGGTATAGACACATCTAGATTATCAGCTAAAGGATATGGATCAAAAAAACCAATTTCCACAAATGATACAGAGTCTGGTCGCCAACAAAATAGACGTACAGAATTTAAAATCACATCCAATTCATAATGGTACAGACGCGATGCTTCGCGTCTCTTATAACGATGCTTCACTTATCCTATAGCGTGCTTCGCAAAAAAAAATCCTGAGCTTTGCTCAGGATTTTTTTTCATCTACTGAGCAAAGCTCAGCTCCTATCATCCAATTTTCAAATTAATTATTTCTTCCCATTTGCGATTTCAATAAATTCGTCGTAAGAAACAACTTTGTCAGATAATTTTACAGTTGATTTGAAATATTCAGTCAATTTGGTCTCAGCCAACATATCATAAACTCGTGCAGATTCCTCTTTGTTAGTTAATACTTGTATTGCAGAAGTTGTTAATTCTTTATCTTCTGGAGCAGGAATTCCATATTGTGCATATTGACTTATCAATAATCCTTTCGTAAATTCTAATGCCTCTTTTTGATCAACTTTGATGTCATTAGCTTTGAAAATATGCCCTTGAATTAATTGCCATTTCATACTTTTTTCATACCCATCAAATTGAGCTTCAATTTCTTCTATTGTAATAGGTTTCTCATTAGAAACTTGAATCCATTTTTTTAAAAAGTCAGATGGTAAATCAATAGTTGTTTTTTCTACTAAACGCTCATATACTTCACGAGTCAATAAACGGTCAGAATCTTGAGCAAACATTTTAACTAAATCTTCTTTTACACGATCTTTTAATTCTTTCTCAGAAGTTACTACGTTTTCACCAAATAATTTATCAAACAATTCTTGGTTCAACTCAGACAACTCCATATGTCTAATTTCGTTGATTTTCATCTCGAATTTATCAGATATTGTAGCTAAATCATCTTCTTTTAATCCTAACATTGCGGCAGTATCTTTTCCTCCTTTGGAAATATCAGATGGATTAACAGTCAAAACATCACCAACTTTTTTACCTATAAGTTCTTTTTTTGCTTTAGCATTTTCTACAAACTCCATTGAAATTGTCGAAGAATGTAAAACGCCATTTTCTTTAATAGAACCATCAGCATTTAACTCTGTAAATTGTGCTAATATCATATCTGTTGTTCCAACTTTATCAGATGCAACCAATTTACCGTAACGTCTACGTAAATCGTCAACTTGTTGATCTATTAATTTTGCATCAACATTTACTTTGACATAATTAAACGTATCTTTTAATGCAGCGTCAATTTTAATTGTAGGAGCCAATCCAATTTCGAATGCAAATTCAAAATTAGATGGTGCATTAAAATCACCTTTAACTTCTTCTTTTTCGTATGGAATTGGATTTCCTAAAATTTCAACTTTATTATTTGTGAAATAAGTTGTTAATGCGTTACTAACAGCTTTATTTACTTCTTCAATAAGAATCCCTTTACCATATTGTTTTTTAATTAATGCTAAAGGTACATGTCCTGGTCTAAAACCTGGATTTTTTGCTTGCTTTCTAGCTTTTTCTAATGCATTTGAAACCTGTGTTTCATAATCTAACGGAGCAATACTAACACGTAAAATTGCACTTGTTGAATTTAAATCTTCGCGAACTACATTCATCTTTCTAACTTTTTTAGTTATAAACAAAAAAATGGCATAAGAACACTTATACCATTTCATTTAATTTTTCAGTGCGGATAGAGGGACTCGAACCCACACGCCTCGCGGCACCAGATCCTAAGTCTGGCATGTCTACCAATTTCACCATATCCGCATACTTCTTTTGACTACTCGAATGTGTCAAACCAAATTGATTTTGGAGTACAAATGTACATCTTTTTTTATTATTCAAAAACTTTTTATGTTATTTCTTTGTATAATACTTTAGTTTGATTTCATTTTTCTTCATTATTACATTAATTTTATTGTTTTATTTTTTCGTCTAAGGCAACTATTTGTAGTTAGTTACGTCGTAAATTGTATATACATTTATTAACACATTATGAAAGTCAATTCCTTTTTTAAAACTTTTTTACTAACATCGATATCATTTATTACTTTTAATTCTTTTGCTGGAGATATCTATGTAAACAATTCTGGTGCAATGGATGGAACTGAAATTTATTGTTCAAATCCTGGAAATGATGTTGGAGTAACTTCATCTAAGACCACTCCATTTGCAACATTAAAATATGCACTTTCTAAAGCTAATTCAGGAGATAAAATTTATATTGATGCTGGAGATTATAAAGAAAAAACGTTAACAATTTCAAAGTCAAATATTACAATTATAGGTGCTGGACCTTTAGTCACAAGCTTTCATCCTTCTTCTCCTGGAATATCTGGAATTTATTTTATGAAAATAATTGGAGCAAGTCCTGGTTCTACAATTGATAATATAGTTATTAAAAATCTAAATATCTACGGCTACAATAATGTAACTTCTGGTGAGGGTGAAGCTTTGACTATTGGAAATGTGAAAAATGTTCTATTTGATTATTGTACGTTTGGTAAAAGTGCTGGAGGATCAGGTGAAGCTGTAATTAATGTTCAATCAAATTCTATGAATGTCGTTTTTAAACACATGGGTTTTCTTTGTCAAACTCAAGGTTCTGCTGGTGGAGGGATTGATATCGGAAGTGTAAACGTAGATGTCTTGATAGATAGTTCTGTTGTTGGTTCAAATGATAGATCAAGTGGAGTTAGTTGGACTAGAGGAGCTGGTGTTTATATCCATGGAGATGCTACCGTTTCCGTGAGAATTAATAATTCATCAATTACAATGAATACTGCTCAAATAGGAGGGGGTATATATGTTAGTGGAGGGATTCTTACAATGAATAGAACGTGTGTGTCAAATAACTCTTCTTTGACTAACTCTGCTGATTATGGAGGTGGTGTTACTCTTACTGGTACTTCAGGTTTATGTACTTTCACGGATTGCGAATTTTCAAACAACAACATATCTTCCTCTAAAGGAGGAGGGATTGCAGCATATTCTTTAAATGCTAAAATTGATTTAGCTTTAGTATCCTGTTCTTTTATAGCAAATAAATCTTCAGGGAATTCTGGCTCAGATTTGTACACAAAACAAGTATTTGGTAAAGTGGTAAACGTCACAGCAACCGACTGCTCTTTTGGAAGTGGTGGTACTGCAATTTATAATGCTTCAGGAAACATTACAATAAACAAGTCAGGTAATCCGACAATTTTCGGCACTATAGGTGGAGATTTGCTAGCTAAAACAACAATAACCAATACGAATTGTCCTATTGTAAATACATGTGAAATACCATGTGATCCAATAGATTCAATTGTAGGAAAAAAAACAATTTGTAATGCTAAAACAACACTAACAGTTTATGGAAATCCATTAGCTACTTTTTATTGGTATTCAACTTCAAATGGTAAAATACCTTTTCATATTGGAAAATCATATACGACTTCATTGCTAACTAAAGACACAACTTTTTATGTGAACTCTTCATTAAGTGGGCCATCCTGTTTTACAGTTGTAACTATAAAGCAGGATTGTAAATGTAATACCGTAATTTCTAAGGATACTACAATATGTATAGGCTCTGTTATACAATTAAAAGCATGGACAGACAGTACACAGACCGTAGCTTCTACTCCAAACCCAATTAATCCTTGGGTATCTTCCCAACCTATAGTTGCAACTATTACAAACGCAGGAGTGTTAACTGGTTTAAAAGCTGGGAAAACTGTTGTCTCTTATACGGATAACAATAATTGTTTGAAGACTGATACTATTACTGTACTAGCAAAACCGATAGGAGGAACTGCAACTCCTGATGAGGATACTATTTGTGAAAATACAACTGCTACAATTCGTTTAAACGGTTACTCTGGTAAAATTCAATGGCAGGAATCAAATGATGGTGTAACAAATTGGAAAGATATATTGAATGCAACTTTAACACCATGTATAACGAAACCTTTAGCTAAAGGAACCTATTATTTTAGAGCTAAATTATCAAATACTACATGTAATCAATTTGATACGAGCAATGTAGTAACTATTTTTGTAACACCTACCTCGGTTGCTGGTACACCAATAGCAACCCCTGATACCTTATGTGCAGGTAATACTGCATTATTAACACTTTCAGGTTATACAGGTAAAATTCAATGGCAAGAATCTGCTGATGGAACAAATGGTTGGAAAAAAGTTGTTGGTGCAACCGGTGATACTACTAAGAGTTGTAAGACAGCCAAATTATTTGTTACAACTTATTATAAAGCTCTTGTAAAAAGTGGTCCTTGTCCAGCTGTTGAATCTGCTATTATTAAAGTTGTTGTTAATCCAATTTTGAGAGATAGTATTGATATTAAATCAGACCATCCTAGTGAAACAAAAATTTCAACAACCAAATCTGAAATTACAGTTTGTCCTGATACAAAGGTAAAATATACTGCAACAACCTTTAATACTTCATGTGGTCAAATTACTTACCAATGGAAAAACGGAAAAGACACCATTGTTGGTGCAACAAAAAGTACATATTCAACAATTACAAAAGAGTTTGATTCAATTTATTGTGTGATGACTGTTTCTGGAAATTGTTGTTATATGTTCCCTAAATTTTCTTCTGATACTATTATAACAAAAGAAGTGAAGAATGATTTTGTTGCAAAAGAATGTAAGTCACCTTCTGCTTGTGGAATTTGTGATGGTGAAATTTGCGTGGAAGGAACAGGGACTGGAGATGTTACTTGGAGTGGTCCATCGAATGGAACGAAACCAAATATTACTTTAACAATTCCAAGCACTACTAAGTTAACAGGTTTATGTAAAGGTACGTACATTGTTTCTTTTACCAATAATACCTGTGTCTTCTCGAAAGCAGTTACACTTGCAGATCCAAATGCTCCAAATACTCCTGTTATAACATATGCGAACGATTCTATTTGTGAAGGAACTTCGGAAACATTAACTGCAACTGGGGTTGCTCCTTCAGGTACGTTAACTTATACTTGGTACAAAGACGGAATTGTAATTGTTGGACAAAATTCAAATACATTATTAGTAAATGCTGTTCTTTCAGTACCTGGCAAAAATGAGTTACATAAATATGCGGTGAAAGCAAACGATAATGGATGCTCTTCAAACATAGATTCAGTATTAATTACGTTTGTTGCTACGCCTTCAATTCCTTTGATTTCTTCTTCAACACAAATCTTCTGTAAATCAGACAAGAAGTTAGTTTCGGATTTAACAATGTTAATTACAAATACAACTGGTACTATCGATTGGTTTGATCAAGCAGTTGGTGGTAATTTATCAAATCAAACGGTTATACTTACTTCACGTTCGTATTATGCAGAACAAACAGTTGGTTTATGTAAAAGTAGTTCGAGATTAAAAGTAGATGTAACAATAATAGATGTTGCCGCTCCGTTATTGCCTGAAGCACCTAAAGATCCATCGTGTAATGAAACAACAGGTTCTGTAAGGTTGGATTTACCTAACGCAGGTATTTGGGATATTACAGCAATACCTTTAATTGGGAATCAAACAACTGTCAAATCTGGGAATTTACTAACACCTCCATTTACATTTACATTTACAGGGTTACTTCCTGGAACTTATACCTTTATTTGTAAAGATCAAAATGGATGTTCTTCGCCAAAATCGTTAACCGTTACAATTAAAAATCCACCTATACTTCCAGTTACTCCAAAGGTTAGTCCTGATTCTATTTATTGTAGTTCTAAAAAGTATCAATTAGTGGATGTTGTTTTTAAACCAAAAGCAGTTGGTACTGTGAGATATTATGATGTTTCAGGTACTTCAATACCTGGAACAGCTACTGTATTACCGAATGTTCATTATCAATTTTCATACTTTGATGGTACCTGTGAAAGTAAAAAATTGGATACAGTGATTTTGTTTAATAATGGACCTACAATTGTTCCAATTGACCTAACATCAAAAGTGTTTTGCGCAAGTGATAAACCAACATTTAATGCATTCGTTCAAAATATACCAGTACAACCTAAAGGGTATACTATCTACTTCTCACCAAATAAAAATGGTAATCCAATTATTCCAAACGGAACTGAAATAGGTGCTGTAGATGGATTAAATCATACTATTTATTATGCAATCAAAGATACAAATGGGTGTTATAACACATCGTTTGAGCCTTTGGTTTATAAAATAAATTTAGGACCAGCAAATTTTAAATTAAAATCAGGAGTTGTTTATTTCTGTGCAAAAGATAAACCTACAGTAGCAAATTTAGATGTAACGAAAGTAAGTGGTATAGGAAAGTTAACTTGGTATATAAGTCAAAACTCAATAGATAGTTTACCTAAAAACACCTTATTAACCAATGGAGTATATTACGCAAGTTTAACGGATACAATAACTGGTTGTACCACGGTTGAACGCCAATCTGTTATTGTGTCTATTGAAACATTTGGGCAAACAACACTTGACCCTAAAAATGTTTATACTTTTTGTTTGGGTGATAATTTAACAATTGCGGATTTACCAACTGCTCCATATAATAATTTAAACTTGGTATGGTTAAATCAAAATAAAAATCAATTAAATTCCAATACACCATTAATCCCAGGTACCTATTATGCAGCTGAATTTAAAAATGGTTGTGTAAGTGATAAAGTACAAGAAATAGAAGTTGTTTTTAATCAACCGTTAATATCCTTGAGTCCTGATAAATTACCTACTTGCGAATTGGGGTTTGGTATATTTAAAGTTGTAGGAGCAAATCCGACATACACATATCAATGGTATAAAGATGGTGTATTAATGAATGAATCAGGTTCTTCGATTATGGGGTTACCAGATAACAAAAACACTAAGTACACAGTAAAAGTTACAGATGTGAATGGATGTACAAATTCTAAAACAGAATCTATTGATGATTGTGAACCAGCTAAACCACCACATATTTTCACTCCTGACGGTAATGGAAAAAATGACAAGTTCATTTTAAATTATGCTTCTAAATATCCTAATTGCAAACTGTATATTTATAACAGGTGGGGTTCTTTAGTGTATGAGAGTTTAATACCATATACCGATTCTTGGGATGGAAAATCAAATATTGGTAACGCATTGGGGGATGGTTTATTACCTGCTGCAACCTATTTTTATTTGATCGATAAAGGTGATGGGTCCCAATCAGAATCAGGATTTGTCGAATTAGTTAAATAATCATTTTAAACTTTCTGATTGGTTAGGTGTTAAATGTCATTAGTCATGTAATTACAGATTAAAAATTTTGTAATTCTGTAAATTATGTTATTTTTGTCACACTTTATATTCGGTGTAGAATGTATTGGGCAACCCTTTACATATTTCTACGTCATTAAAGTTATTTATACGTATTAAACTTTTTTTTATGAAAGCGCAGATATTTTCTAGGTTTGTTGTTGTATTGGTTGTTTTTATTTCTTCTTTTGCTAATGCAAAAGATATTTGGATTAATGATAATTCACTTTTAGGAGATGTAAATTGTACTGCTATAGGAAATGACGGAAATTCAGGTACTACAAATTCACCTTATTTATCTATAAAAAAAGCTTTAGCTGTTGCTGTTTCTGGTGATGTAATTCATGTCGAGGTGGGAACATACACAGGTACTTCTAATCGAGATCAATCGATTTCCGTTGATAATTTAACTATAACAGGTTCTGGATTAAGTACTTCTATTTTTGAAGGAGGGAGCGTTACGGGTGGTTTGTTTGATATTGTTGCTTCAAATGTATTAATTGAAAAAATAAAAGTTCAAAACTATTGGTACAAAGGTGCTATTAATATCGCTTCTAAATCTGCATTAGATTCAACATACATAAATTTTAATTACTGTTATTTTGAAAAAAATAACGTAAGTTCAATCATAGGGGGGCACGGTGGAGGTGCTATTTATACGAAAAAGGGTGCTGTATCACATAAACCTGTTTCGTTGAAGTTGTTAGGATGTATTTTTAATACTAACGAAGCAACAGAATCAATGAAAGGTGGTGCTGTGTATGTAACTAATGATACTTATCTTAAAGTGACAAAATCTCAAGTTGTTTGTAATGTAAATAATTCTCAATCTACATCAGATGGTGGTATTTATTACATTGAAGATTCAAATGCAGATTTTATTGATTGTTTAATTTCTGGAGGTGGTGCAGGAAGAAGAGGTGGAGCTATATGTATGTCAAGTTCGACTTTGAAAACCGTTAATATTGTTAGATCGACATTCTATAATAATCAAGGACAAAAAGGCTCTATACTTTATGTTGGTAATGAATTTAATCTAAATATCTCGAACTCTCTTTTTTACAAAAACACTCTGATAGGAGGATTTGAAGAGGGGGGGATACTTGTTGAAGGTGGTAATTCATCCGTTGCAATTACAAACTGTACATTTGCAGATAACTTTTGTGCATCTTCATCTAAAACTACAGGATTAAAAGTAAATTCAGCAAAAAAAGTAGATGTATATAACACAATTTTTTGGGGAAATACAGGACCTGATGTAACTGCGGCATCAGCTAATTTTTCAAATTGTATTGTTGATCCTACAGGAGGTCCAACGTATACAAATGTTACTGGTAACTTAACTTCAAATCCACTTTTTACAAACTCGGTAACTTTTGATTACACGATTCAGAATTCTTCTCCTGCTATCAATAAAGGATTGTCTGTAACATCATTTACAAATGATATAACAAGTACTAATCGTACAGGAGTAAATGATATAGGTGCATATGAATCAGGGTCAGCCTTAATTGTTTTACCTACTAGTTGTAACATACTTTGTGGTTCTGCTACTTTTTCAGGAACTACAGAAGTTTGTAAATCATCAACAACTATTACTGGTATTGGGACAGGAAATGCAGTATTTCAATGGTGGACTAAATCAGTCGGAGGGACATTATTTCATATTGGAGATACTTATACAACTTCGGTGTTGAATGCTGACACT
Organism: Flavobacteriia bacterium; assembly: GCA_947455255.1. Lineage (GTDB taxonomy): Bacteria > Bacteroidota > Bacteroidia > Flavobacteriales_D > Crocinitomicaceae > CANHVK01. Next base: position 40,575 of record CANGOA010000004.1, read on the forward strand.
ACTTTTTACATTAAATCTTCCAATGATGGTTGTTCAACTTTAGTTCCTGTTACAATTACTCAAAAATGTACACCTTGTATAACAACCATCTCTTACTCTCCGGCAGTAGTATGCTCAGGTAATACTGTGATGCATATTACTAAAACAAATTCATCTAATGCTTCAGCAACATTTTCCGTATCTCCTGTAAATGCGGGTAGTACAGCAGCATTAAATACTGCTAATGGAGATTTTGATTTATCTAAAATTACTGTTGCAGCAAAATATACGATTACAATGGCTGAGAGTGTGTCTTGTAATCCAACATTTGACATTACTGTATCTTTAAAACCTTTACAACCAACCATTGGTGTAGTAACTGACCCTACGTGTACAACAAGTGGAACTGTTCAAGTGACGAATTATGATAATACACAAACCTATGGCTTCACACCATCAACTGGAATATCTATTTCAGGAACTGGATTAATTACTGCAACTTCAGGAACCTTTAAATTTGCAGCTTCTAAAGGGGGATGTACTTCTGATTCTACTTCAGTAACTTTTGGTGCTGTTCCAGGTAAACCAACAATTTCTGGTGCTCAATCTATTTGTGTTGGTCAATCAATTACCTTAACTGGTTCTGGAACTGCTTTAAGTTGGGCAACAAGTTCACCTGCTATTGCTTCTGTAATCAATGCAGCTTCAAATACTACAACAGTTAAAGGTATTGGATCGGGTACTGCTACTATAACATATACTGATAACAGTAACTGTACTCAAACAGCTTCAATTCAAGTGGATCCTACAGCTGTTGGAGGTGTTGCAACTGCAACTTCATCAAGTATTTGTACAAACACAACCACTTCTATTAACCTTGTTGGTAATGTAGGTAGTATTCAATGGCAATCTTCACCTGATGGTTCTACTAATTGGACAAATATTGGAAATGCGACATCTTCTCCGTATACAACTCCTACTTTAACAACAGGAACCTATTATTATAGAGCAGTTATTACTAGTGGAGTTTGTGCAGCAACTGCATTCAGTAATATTGTTACTATTACCGTTAGCCCAACACCAGTTGTCGGAGTTGCTAGTGCAACTCCAGATACAATATGTGCAGGTAATACAGCGCTATTAACACTTACCGGTAGTACAGGAAATATTCAATGGCAACAATCTGCAAATGGAACAACTGGTTGGGTTAATATTATTGGAGCAACAGGTGGTACGACAGCTAATTGTACAACTGCATCTTTAAATACTACAACTTTTTATAAAACTATATTATCTAGTGGTGCTTGTACAGATATAGAAAGTACTGTATTAAAAGTTGTAGTTAATCCTAATATCGCGGCATCAGTAACTATTGTTTCTGACAAAACCGAAACAGCTGGCCAAATAACAATTTGCGATGATATAGTAACTTTTACTGCCACACCTTCTTTAGGTTTAGGCATAGTAGCATATCAATGGAAAAATAGAGGTAAAACTATACCTTTAGCTAACAAATCTACTTATAAAACGAGTTTAGCTGATGGAGATTCAATTACTTGTGAAATTACTTCTACAGGAACGAAATGTATTACAGGTTCACCAGCACTTTCAAATTTAATTAAAGTTAAAAAATATAACAATGATTTATCTGTTGTTAGTCACAATACAACTGCTTGTAATGCGCTTGATGGGTATTTTGAAGTAAAAGGGTCAGGAACTGGTACAGTTACTTGGGTGTTAAAAAACAATACTTCTGTTATATTAGGAACTCATAATGGTGTAACTTTAACCAAAAATGCACCACCTTTTGAAACTATTTCTAATTTAGGTCAAGGAAACTATACAGTTAATTTTAACAATGGGACATGTACATTTTCTAAAGATGGTTCAATATCTGACCCAAATGCACCACAAGATGCATTATTGTCTGTAAGTACTAATTTACCAATTTGTCAAGGTCAATCAGTTACAATTACTGCAAGTGTTTTAGATCCATTAGCAATAACAGGATCAACAAGATACTACTGGAAAAAAGATGGTTTAGATTATTCAGGTTCTGTACAACCTCAATTGGGTAATAGTATTACTGTTAATGTTGCTGGAACTTATTCTGTATCTTTAGTAGATGGAGGCTGTAGTTCAATTGATAATGATACTATTGTTGCAATTACTGCTACTCCTAACGTACCTACAATTGCTACTTCTACTTTAACTTATTGTAAATCTGACAATAAAAAAGTATCTGATTTATCTGCATTATTGACGAATGCAACTCAAACAATTACTTGGTATAATTTACTTGTTGGAGGTATAGCTTACAATAGTACAGATGTATTGACTACAGGTTCTTATTTTGCTGAACAATCAGAAGGAACTTGTATAAGTACAAGTCGCCTTAAAGTGGATGTAACAGTTGTGGACGTATCAGCTCCAACTTTACCGGGAGCAATTATTCAGCCTTCATGTTTGGTGCCTACAGGTACAGTAGATATTAATTTACCAAGTTCAGGTGTATGGGATATTACTGCGACACCTGTTGTTGGTGCTCCTGTATTAGTGACAACTGCTAATTTAACAACAAGTCCTTTTACATATCAGTTTGCTGGATTGAATCCAGGAACATATACATTTAAAGTGAAAGATTTAAATGGTTGTACTTCTCCAATCTCAAGTTCTGCAATTGTACAAAACCAACCAACATCACCTTTAACACCTGTATTAGATGCATCAAAAATATATTGTGCTTCAAGTACATATACGTTAGATCAAATAACATTTAATCCTACTGGTTCTGTTAAATATTACGATGCTAATGATGTTGCAATTTCACCGAAAACGGTTGTTGTAGCAGGTACCACTTATAAGTTTACATTTGATAATGGAACTTGTGAAAGTAAAGTAAAATTGTCAACTGTAATTCCGATGGATAATGGACCTGCAATTGCTCCTGTAGATATTAGTAATGCAGCGATTATATGTGCTATTGATAAACCAACATTTAATTCTTTGATTGCAACATTGCCAATTACTGTTCCAGCTGGATATACTTTGTTGATTTCTCCTAGTCCAACAGGCAATCCTGTAATACCAAATTCTTCAGTAATTGGATCATTAGGTGGTGCTTCACAAACTATCTATTACAATATTGTAAATGATAAAGGTTGTCAAAACAAGAATTTTTCAACCTTAAAATTTGCGATTAATGAAGGTCCAAAAGATTTAGTATTGAAAAATGGTATTCAAACTTTTTGTGCAAGTGATAATCCTACCGTTCTTGATTTAGATAAAACGAAAATTAGTGGTACAGGAAGCTTGAAATGGTATACTTCAGATGTTTCGACTACAGTTTTACCTTCTAATACACCTTTATCTAACGGAACTTATTATGCATCAGTAACTGCTAATCCTGGATGTGAAAGTATAAATCGTAAATCAGTAATTGTGGAAGTACAATCGTTTGGTCAAACTACGCTTGATGGTTCTAATGATTATACTTTCTGTAAAGACATAGATAAAAAAGTGTCAGATTTACAAACAACACCTTATCCATCGAATGCGATTGTTTGGTTAAACGCTAATAAAATAGTTCAGGCACCAAATACATTGTTAATACCTGGTACCTATTATGCTGCTGAAACAAAAAATGGGTGTGTTTCAGATAATCCTCAGGCAATAGTTGTTAAATTTACGTCACCAACAATTTCAATTAGCCCTAAAAAATTACCGACTTGTTCTGTAGGAAATGGTTCTTTTGTAATAACTGGAGCAAATGATACTTATACTTATAAATGGTCAAAGAATGGTGTTCCTATGTCAGAAACTGGATCTCAAATTATTAATTTAGAAGATGATAAGTCTATAAAGTATTCTGTGATTGTAACTGATTCAAAAGGGTGTATCTCAAAAGATACTACCTCATTTACGGATTGTGATCCTGCATTACCGCCACACATTATTACACCGAATAGTGATGGTAAGAACGATAATTTCATTTTACATTATGATCAAAAGTATCCAAAATGTCAATTGTACATTTATAATCGATGGGGCGCTTTAGTTTATAAAAGTGAAATTCCATATAAAGATGAATGGGATGGTAAATCAAATGCATCAGATGCACTTGGTAAGGATGTATTACCTGCATCAACATACTTTTACATGGTTGATAAAGGAGATGGAACAGATCCGGAGTCAGGATATATTGAATTAGTTAAATAATTAAGTCGAAAGTTAGAATAAATGATAGTCTCAAAATTAAGGTTTCAGCTTAGCGCACTTTTATTAGTTTTTATAGCTAGTAATGAAGTGTTTGCACAACAAGACGCTCAAGCAAGTATGTATATGTTTAATCCCTTGCAATATAATCCAGCTTATACTGGTAGTAGAGGTGCATTAAATGCTACTTTGGTTAATCGCGCGCAATGGATTGGAGTTCAAGGAGCACCTGTAACACAATTTTTATCTTTACATGCTCCAATCGCTCGTAAGGCATTTGGATTAGGAGGGCATATTTCAAATGATAAAATTGGTGCAAAATACAATACAGCCATATTTGCTGATTTTGCTTATTCGCAACCTTTGACTCGAAAATTGAGATTGAATATAGGATTAAGTGCAGGTTTGGATATGTATAATTTTGATTTTACTAACTTGAATCCAAATGATCCAACAGATAATAATTATTTGGTAAAGTCTGGTAAAGTGGCTTTTAATACTGGAGCAGGATTATATTTACATTCTAGTCGTTTTTATGCAGGAGCTAGTATTCCGAGATTAATGAATGCAAGTTGGAATAATGTTGATTTAGCTGTTCAACATTTCTTTCTAACGGCAGGTTATGTATTTAAAATTAATTCTGTTACAGATTTAAAAACTAGTACTTTAATTAAGATTGTTAAAAATGCACCTATTACTGCTGATTTAAATGCGAATCTTTTCTTTTATAAAAAATTCTGGATTGGTGCTATGTATCGTTATAACGAATCATTTGGTGTAAATTTAGCAATTCAACTTCAAGAAAAATGGATGTTTGGTTATTCTTATGATTTTGTCTATAATCAACTTAGATCAACTAAGAATATTGGAACACATGAGGTCATGCTAACCTATGACATGAATGGACGTAGGTCTATTTATGCTTCCCCAAGATATTTTTAAAATTCTGAATATTTATAAATCAAAAACAAAATTCCGTGAAATTAGTTTACCAACCAATGAAATTAAGTTTAACTGTTCTACTGCTTGTCTTAGTTACAAGTTTTTCTTTCGCACAAGAAAAAAAGATTGCATTTGCTGAAAAGTATTTTAATGCTCATCGTTATGCTGAAGCAAGTGAAATATATTTAGAGCTAATAAACAAAAATAAATTAGATGCAGAAAGTCATCCAGATGTATATCGAAATGCAGCTGAAGCATGTATAAAATGCAAAAAGTACGATGATGCAAATAATATTCTTTCTTATTTAAGTGGAACTACTCAATTTACTTTTGAAGATTCTTATAAATTAATAAAATTGTTACTTTATATGGATAAAGCTTTTGATGCTGAGGCTATTTATAAACTTCCAGCTTGTTCAACCAGCATTGATCCAAAGAAAGCTACCTTAGATATTTATTTCGATAGTACCAATTTTTTAGCTAATTTAAAAAGTGATACATCGTTATATTCTGTTTCATTAGCTTCATTTAATTCTAATAGAGGGGATTTTTCTCCTGCTTTTCATCCTAAAGGTATTGCTTTTACTTCTGCTCGTAATAACGCAATGGAAACACCTTGGGCTGTTGAAAATTCCGCATTTTTAGAACAATATCTTTTTGATAAATTCACAAACAAAGTAAAAAAAATTAAAGGTATAAAGGGGAAAAAACATGATGGTGTAGCTTATTATGATAGTATTGATGCTATATGGTATTATTCAAAAAACTTGAAAGCAAAAAAGAATGTTCCTTTAACTACAGTTGGCATTTATATTTATGATGCAACAACCAAAAAGGAAACTGCATTTGCGTATAACAATGAAAGTGTATTTGTTGGCCATCCTGTTTTATCAAAAGATAGACAAGTATTATGGTTTGCATCTAACCGTGAAGGAGGTTTTGGTGGTATGGATATCTGGTATTCTACTAAATCTTCAGATGGTTGGGCTGAACCTGTGAATGCAGGAAGTCTTGTTAACACAACAGGAGATGAAATGTTTCCTTACGAAGCCAACGGAAAACTTTTCTTTGCTAGTAATGGACATCCAGGTTTAGGAGGTTTAGATATTTTTAAAGCTGAATTAGTTGGTCAGGATGCTCAAAAAGTAGTTAATGGTGGTTGTAATCTAAATAGTCATGCTGATGATTTTTCATTAATTGTTGATGCTTCAGATACGTTAGGATATTTTTCTAGTAATCGTGGTGATTTTATAGATCGCATTTATAACGTAACATTGTTGAAACCTAAAAATGATTCTATTTTCGTGAAATTTGTTCAAGACTCTGTTGCTGATATCTTAGTGGAGGTTCTTGATTCTGCTGGTAATGTTATTTTCTCTGGTGTTACAAATGAAGCTGGTGAATTAATGTTTAAAGCTTTACCGGATGTCGTTTATAAAGTAAGAACGAAACATCCTGATTTAGTTGATTCTGAATTTGATTTTAATGCAATTGGAGTTATCGCTGGCGATACATTAACAAAAGAACTAGGATTACACAAAAAACAAGTTACATGGTCTGGTGTAGTTACGGAAAAAGAGACTCAAGATAAATTGGAAGGTGCTGAATTATCAATCAAAAACTTAGAAACAGGAGTAATCACTACTGCAATGTCGGGTAAAGATGGAGAAATCAATGTTGATTTACCTCCAGGAAATTATCAAATTACTGCTTCCATGTTTGGTCACGATCCAAAATCATTTAAGTTAACTGCAGAGAAAGGTCAGAAAGAAGTGAAACAAGATGTTGAACTTTCTAAAACAGGTAAATATGTTGCAGTTAAATTAGATAACATACTTTACGAATACAATAAATATACTTTAAGTACAATTGGTAAAGCAGAACTTGATACTTTAGTATTATTCTTAAAAGAAAATAAAGATGTAAATGTTGACGTAAGTTCACATACAGATAGTAGAGGTAAAGCTGAATACAACATGAACTTATCTAAATTACGTAGTCAAAGTTGTGTGAATTATTTAGTTACTAAAGGAATCCCTCGAGCTAAATTAAATGTTAAAAATTACGGTGAAACTGAATTATTAAATAAGTGTGCTGATGGGGTTGAATGTTCTGAAGAATTACATCAGATTAACCGTCGTACAGAATTTGTTTTAATTTTCCCTGATGAAAGCAAAGATGTGAAAAAATAATTATTGCTTAATTTTATGAATAGCCTGTGGATTTTCTACAGGCTATTTTTTTTTAATGATTTTACTCGTATCTTTGTTCGCATAATTAGTTCATTTTTTCGTAATACTTATAAAGAAAGGTGGAGGGACTGGCCCTAAGAAACCTTGGCAACCTACTCTAGTAAGGTGCCAAATCCTATTGCTCTGGCAAAAAAGATAAGTGCTTCAACTTCTTTATTTGTATTTCGTCACAAAATAGTTTCAATATATGGATATTAGAGAAGTATTAAACACGAGAATATTAGTTTTAGATGGTGCAATGGGTACCATGATTCAACGTCATAGTTTAACCGAGGAAGATTTTAGAAAAGGTTGGTTTGAAAATCATCCCTCACCATTAAAAGGCAATAATGATTTATTGTCATTAACTAGACCTGATATTATTGAGGATATTCATCGTTTGTATTATGAAGCAGGTGCTGATATTGCTGAAACAAATACATTTTCTGGTACTACTATAGCTCAAGCAGATTATGGATTAGAATCAGCAGTCTATGATATTAATTTTCATTCTGCTCAAATTGCACGTAAAGTAGCAGACGATTTTACAGCTAGAGAACCAAATAAACCTCGTTTTGTTGCGGGTTCCATCGGTCCAACAAATCGAACTGCATCCATTTCACCTGATGTTAATGACCCAGGATATAGAGCTGTAACTTTTGATGATTTAGTGATTGCTTATACACAACAAGTTGAAGCTTTAATGGATGGAGGTGTTGATATTTTATTAGTTGAAACTGTTTTTGATACATTAAATGCTAAAGCTGCTTTATTTGCTATTGATGAAGTGTTTGAGAAACGTGGTGTAAAGATTCCTATTATGGTATCTGGTACAATAACTGATGCTAGTGGTAGAACTTTAACTGGTCAAACAGCCGAAGCATTTTTAATTTCAATATCTCATTTACCATTATTGAGTGTTGGATTCAATTGTGCGTTAGGTGCGTCTATGATGCGTCCATATTTACAAGTTTTGGCAAAAAATGCGCCATTTGCAGTTAGTGCTCATCCAAATGCAGGTTTACCGAATGAATTTGGAAAATACGACGAAACTGCCGATATGATGGCAGCACAAATTAAGGAGTTTTTGGATGAAAACTTAATAAATATCATCGGTGGCTGTTGCGGAACGACACCTGACCATATACGTGCTATTGCCAATTTGGCTAAAAATTATAAACCACGTCAAATTGATTTAAACTATTAATATGAATACAAATTTACCACCACTAAAACTGTCTGGTTTAGAACCATTAGTAGTTACCAAAGAATCTAATTTTATCAATATAGGAGAACGTACGAACGTAACCGGTTCACGCGCCTTTTTACGCATGATCAAAGAAGGTCGTTTTGAAGATGCATTGTCTGTGGCATTAGAACAAGTGCAAGGTGGAGCGCAGGTGATCGATGTGAATATGGACGAAGGGATGATTGATGGGAAAGCTGCAATGATTCAATTCCTGAATTTGATTGCTTCCGAACCAGATATTTCGCGTGTTCCAATCATGATTGATAGTTCTAAATGGGAAATTATTGAGGCAGGATTGAAATGTATTCAAGGCAAAGGAATCGTGAATTCTATTTCCTTGAAAGAGGGTGAGGCTAATTTTATTGAACAAGCGAAAAAAATAAAAAGATACGGAGCAGCAGTAATTGTGATGGCATTTGATGAGAATGGTCAAGCAGATACTTACGAGAGAAGAATTGAAATTTGTGAAAGATCATATCGAATTTTAGTAGATAAAGTAAACTTTCCTGCGCAAGATATTATTTTTGATCCTAATATTTTCCCTGTAGCAACAGGGATGGAAGAACACAACAACAATGCAGTAGATTTTTTTAGAGCTACAAAATGGATAAGAACTAATTTACCTGGAGCACATGTGAGTGGTGGAGTTTCCAACGTTTCTTTTTCATTTCGAGGGAATGATAAAGTGCGAGAGGCAATGCATTCTGTTTTTCTGTATTATGCTATAAAAGAGGGAATGGATATGGGAATCGTAAATCCAACGATGATTGAGATTTACGACAATATTCCCAAAGATTTATTAGAACATGTAGAGGATGTAATCTTGAATAGAAGACCTGATTCTACTGAACGATTATTGGAATTTGCAGAAACAGTTAAAGGTGATGCTACCAAAAAAGAGGTAGACTTATCGTGGAGAAATGCACCAGTGCAAGAGCGTTTATCGTATGCGTTAATCAAAGGAATTGTAGAATTTATCGATGAAGATACGGAAGAGTGTCGTAAATTATATCCACGTCCAATTCAAGTAATTGAAGGGCCATTAATGGATGGTATGAATGTAGTGGGTGATTTATTTGGTAGTGGTAAAATGTTTTTACCTCAGGTTGTAAAGTCTGCGCGAGTTATGAAAAAAGCGGTTGCAGTACTATTACCCTATATTGAACTTGAAAAAGCCGGTACTAGTAGTTCTGCAGGGAAAGTATTGATGGCAACGGTAAAAGGCGATGTACACGATATAGGAAAAAACATTGTTGGAGTAGTGTTGGGATGTAATAATTATGAGGTTGTTGACCTTGGCGTGATGGTGCCAGCTGAAAAAATAATTGAGGCTGCAATCAAAGAAAAAGTAGATGTTATTGGTTTGAGCGGTTTAATTACCCCTTCGTTGGATGAGATGGTTCACATGGCAAAAGAAATGCAACGAGCTGGTTTAACTATTCCATTAATGATAGGTGGCGCTACGACTTCGAAAGTTCATACAGCTGTAAAAATTGAAGAACATTATACCAATGGCCCAACGATTCATGTATTGGATGCTTCAAGGTCTGTGACAGTTGTAGAGAGTTTATTAGGCCAACGTAAAGCAGTGTTTGTTACTTCTGTAAAAGAAGAGTATCACACTTTACGTACACATCATGAGAAACATAGAGGTGCAAAACGTTTGCTTACACTCGAAGCAGCAAGAAAAAATAAATTTCAAATTGAATGGAAGCAAGAGGATTTGAAAACTCCAACTTTTATTGGAAATAAGACTTTATTGAATTATCCCCTTGAAAAATTAGTGGATTATATCGATTGGACACCTTTTTTCCAAACTTGGGAATTACATGGGAAATATCCACAAATATTATCAGATGAAGTTGTAGGTGAAGAGGCAACAAAATTGTTTGCAGATGCACAAAGTATGTTACAACAAATTGTAAATGAAAAGTGGTTAGAAGCTCGTGCAGTTGTAGGGTTGTATCCAGCAAACAGTATCGGTGATGATATCGAAATTTATTCCGATGAATCTAGGAGCAGACTATTGAATGTACAACATGCATTACGTCAGCAAACTGAAAAAGTAGCAGGGGCACCTAGTTTGTCATTAGCTGACTTTGTTGCACCTAAAGAATCTGGTTTACAAGATTATGTAGGTGGTTTTGTTGTTACAACAGGGATTGGACTGGATAAAAAAGCAGCTGAATTTGAAGCACAACACGATGATTATAATTCTATTTTATTAAAGGCTCTAGGGGATCGTTTAGCCGAGGCGTTTGCAGAACATTTACATGAAGTGGTAAGAACGGATTTTTGGGGATATGCATCAGATGAAACGCTTACTAATGAGGATTTAATTAAAGAAAAATACCAAGGAATTCGTCCCGCTCCGGGTTATCCTGCCTGTCCAGATCATACAGAGAAAATTGGTTTGTTTATGTTGTTAGATGCAACACAGGTTACAGGTGTTACGTTGACTGAGAGTTTAGCAATGTTACCGACATCTTCTGTAAGTGGTTGGTATTTTGCTCATCCGCAAGCGAAGTATTTTGGTTTAGGAAAAATTACAAACGAACAAGTGGAGGATATAGCAAAACGAAATGGTCGTTCATATAATGAAATGTCACGTTGGTTAGGAAGTGTTATTCACTAGAATTTTGTATTTTTATTCTTCTATTTTATAGGATAAGCAAACATGTTTCGATGCATAGCTGTATTTTGGGTTGTTTTAGTTAGTTTTTTTGGACTGGCACAAGCTCCTACAGCTGATTTTTCAACTACAACAACAAAGGTATGTGTTGGAACTTCGATTAGTTTTTCTAATTCATCTTCTTCTGGAAATTCACCGATACAAATATCTTCTTGGGATTTTGGTGATGGGAATACTCAATCTGTTTCAGGTACAGGGGGGACAGAACACACGTATACAACTCCAGGGATTTATACCGTAGAGTTATTAGTCATTGCGAAAAGTAGTGTAACAGGTCAAAAGAAAAAAGCTAATTATATAGAAGTTTTAGCATTACCCAAAGCAGATTTTGATTTTTCAGGGGATAAATGTTCAGTTCCAGCGATGATTAACATAATTAACAAATCATCTTCTGGATCGGGTTATTCTTATAAGTGGGATTTTGGTAATGGGCAAACAAGTACGTCTAATTCACCAAGTCCGGTTCTATTTTCAAATGCAGGTTCTTTTTCGGTTTCATTGACTCTATCAAACAATTATCCTGGGTGTTCTGGTACATCAGGTTCATTAACAAAATCAATCACAATCTATGATTTTAAGGGGGCGGTTTTAGGACCTAATTCAATATGTGCTGAATCCTCAACCTCATTGATAGTTAAGCCAAATAGAAAGGTTGATACTTATTCTTGGGATTTTGGGAATCAAACGTATGGTGGAAATAATGACACCATGAGCGGCACATTTAAGAAAGCAGGGAGCTATGTTGTAGAAGTTACTATGACAGATAATTCCATTGGGTGTTCTGCAAAATCTTATTATAAAGTTCAGGTAAAACCTTTACCAACTCCTAGTTTTACAGTGGATAAATTTAAAGTTTGTCCTACTTTTCCTGTTCAATTTTCAAATACCTCTACTGAAGGAACAAATTTTGCATGGAATTTTGGAGAAGAAAGTTTTTCAGGTAAAAATCCTCCAGCAATTGCATATAGTAAAGAAGGTGATTATACAGTGTCATTGGAATGTAAAGGTTCAAACGGATGTGTTGGTATAACAAAAAAAGAAAAATATATTTTGGTTCATAGTCCACATCCAAAGATTTCAGCAGATAAAGTCAAAGGTTGCTCAATGCTCACTACTCAATTTTCAGACTCATCAAAAATGGCAGATGAAAATAATCCAATAGTTAAATGGGAGTGGGACTTAGGTAATGGGCAGACTTTTGTAGGGAAAACACCACCGAAACAGATTTATGATGTTGATAATTACAATATTCGATTAAAAGTGACAACATCACTGAATTGTGTAAATGACACTTTATTTCCTTGGTTTATTAGAGTAGGTCATATAGATAAAGTAAATTTCACAGTACAACCGAAATCAGAGTGTATAAAAACTCCTGTTCAATTTACAGATGCTTCAATTATAGTAGCAAAGCATTTAAATAATGAAATTTTATATACTTGGGAGTATGGAGATGGTATTAAAGAAACTAAGAATAATCCAACGCATGCTTATAGTTTAGATACAGGTTATTTTGATGTAAAACTAAAGATTGATTTTAGAGGATGTCTGGATTCAACTACTATTCAAAATTCAGTCTATATTAAACCTACTTTGGCTTCATTTGATGTCCAAAAATTGTATTGTAATCCTGTTATGCCTATATCTGTTCAATTTAATGATCATTCCAAATCAAGAAATAATCATGATGTTACAGTCAATTGGGCGTTTGGTGATGGAAAGACAGGGGTTGTAAACAAAGTCAATATGGGAAATCCTTCTTTAGGGTCTTTGAGTTCTGTTTTTACTAATTATGGGACGTATACAGCAGTTCAAACAGTAACTAATCATACAACAGGGTGTATTGATACTGCGAAAAGAGAATTTCATATTTCTTGGGTAAAGCCTAAATTTTCTGTAGATAGAGATTCTGTATGTCAATTAACAGAAATAGGGTTTCACGATGCAAGTACTAGTTTTGATAAACATCCGTTAACTTCATGGGTATTTAATACAGGAGATGGAGGAAAAGTTTCTGGTATAAATCCAAAATATACCTATAAAAACGGAGGTGAATTTGAAATTGCTTTAACCCCTACTAATTCTGTTGGATGTTTTGATACGAAGACTTATGACAGTTTAATTGTTTTGACCTTACCTAAAGCAGATATTGTTTCAGATAAAAAAATAGGCTGTATTGGTTCAGTGGTTACTTATACAAATCAATCTTCAGTTCAGAAAAATGGTGTTGCGATGAAAACTTATTTATGGAAGTTTGATTACACAAAAAAACAAGACTCTACGTTTAAAATAGGAGATAATAAGGTGTTAACTTATCAAGCTGTTGGAGTGTTTAATACATACCTACAAGTTCGAGATAAGTTTGGGTGTAAATCGTTTTTAGACACAGTTAAAATTGAGATTACACAACCTAGTTCTGAGTATGTTTATAAGCCAATAGTATGTAATAACGAAGTATTTAAAACATATTGTAAAAATACTGCGTCTGGAACACAAAATTCTTGGTTGATAGATAATGTACAAGTAGCAATAAATAAGGATACTTTGAGTTATTCATTTCAAGATAAATCGAATGAAACATTTGTTTCTCATACTATCTCAATGGCTTCAGTGGATATAAATGGTTGTCCAAATAAAAAAGAGAATATTGTAACTGTTTCTTTACCAAAAGCAAATATTTCATATCATTTAACTAGTCAATTAGAAAATAATATGACAGAAAAAGGAGAGTATAAATGTCCGCCAATTGAATCTAAATATCAAGATTTTACTGCTTCGATAGGTAAAATAGACTCTTCTTTTTGGAGTTTTGGAGTAGGGAAAAAAGCGGCTATTCATTCACCAACGATTAATTATCTTTTTCCAGGAACTTACTCTGTAACTCTGAAATCTAAAGATGAATATGGTTGTGTTAATGATACCACGATGACAGATTTCCTAACAATTTTGGGACCTAAAGCTGTCTCTTCTTGGAGTAGTATGGGAGATATATGTGGACAGAATTATGAATTTCAGTTGAGTAAATTAGAAAATGTTACATCCATTTTTTGGGCATTGGATGATCAAACTTTTGTGTCAGATTCGTTACATTTTAAACATTCTTATCAAAACATACAACAATATGGTCCAACAGTAACTCTAAAAGATCCAGAAGGATGTAAGGTTACGTATCCTTTAGACACTATTACTATTCCTGATAAAGGAATACATGCGCTCTTTGAAATTCAAAATTTCAAAATTAAAATCGGTGAATCAGCTGTAATGAAAGAATTTTCAACACCGAAAAATTCATTGGTTTCTTGGTTTTGGAATTTAGATGACAATGATACGATGAAGAGTCTAAGTAGTATGAATGTAGTGCAAAAATATTTAATAGGAGGTGAGAAAAATATTACATTAACGATTAAAGATCAAAATGGATGTTCAGATCAAGACACACATTCACTTTTTGTAATTGATGATTATGATGTTCCAAATGTTATTACTCCAAATGGGGATGGGATAAATGACCAATTGGTATTGTTTGATCAAATTTTCACAAAGTATACGATTACGATTTTTAACCGATGGGGAAATACGATTTATAATGCTAATGATCAAATCGGCAAGTATTTGTGGGATGGTACGAATGGAAAAAATAAACTTATGGAAGATGGTGTTTATTTTTATAAGTTAGAAGGTGAATTTTTAGACGGAAAATTTTATAATAAATCCGGTAGTGTCACATTATTGGGGGGGAATTAATCTAGTACTGATATACACATTGTTTGCATTCCAATAATCAATGCATTTTTATCAATGTCAAAACGAGGGTGGTGCACACCAAATGTGATCCCTTTTTCTATATTTCCAACTCCTAAACGCACAAAACACACGGGTATTTCTTGCGAATAAAAAGCAAAATCTTCGGATGTTAATCGAATTGGGAGTTCCTCTACTTGTTTACTTCCGAAAAACACTTCACTTTTTACTTTTAGTTTCTGCGTTAATTCTTCGTTATTGATTAAGCAAGGGTATCCACGACTAATTTCAACGTCCACAGTACCTCCAAAAGTTTTTGCAATGTCTGAGGCTTGTTGTTGAATGAGTGTTAATGCTTTTTCTCTCCATGTTTCATCCATGGTTCTAAATGTACCTTTTAGATGAACTGTTGAAGGGATAACATTAGTCGCTCCTAATCCTTCAAAATGACCAAACGAAAGTACACATGGTGTTTTTGGATCGCAAGAACGACTAACTATTGTTTGTAGTGAAGTTACAATGGTTGCTCCGATTAAAATTGGATCGATGCATTGGTGAGGCATAGCTCCATGACCTCCTTTTCCATGAATGGTCATGTAGATTTCATCACAAGATGCCATGTATAAACCTTCTTTGAATCCTAGTTTGCCAACTTCCATTTCAGGAAATACGTGTAAGGCAAACATTTTTGAAACATTTGGGTTTTTCAATACGCCTTCTTGGATAAGAATGGATGCACCTCCAGGATTTTTTTCTTCTCCTGGTTGAAAAATTAATTTAATCGGATGTGTAAGTTCGTTTCTTTTCTCGAATAAAATTTCTGCTGCACCTAAAAGTATGCTTGTATGTACATCGTGACCACAGGCATGCATTTTACCTGGGATACATGATTTGTAAGGCACTTCATTTTCTTCTTGGATTGGAAGTGCGTCTAGGTCTGCTCGAAGTCCAATAAACTTATCATCGATAGAATGATGCTCTCCCATGATTAATCCTATAACACCTGTAGTTCCTATTTTTTGATTTGAAATGCCTAGTTCAGTAAGTTTAGAACTTACATAATTAGATGTTTCATATTCTTCAAACGATAATTCTGGATGAGTATGTAAATATTCACGGTATCCGTTAACTTTTTCTAAAAGTTTGACCGATTTATTTTTGATGAAATCTTGAATTGATGTACTCATTGTTTAATCGAATTATAACCTGAAAGTATCATTTTTATGGAAACGTAAATCATGATAATTCCAAATACAAGTTTCACTATCCCTGGATGTAGTTTTAATGAAATTTTTGAGCCAAAATACCCACCGACAATAAATGCGAGTGCAATTATACCACCATACCACCAATTGATGTTTCCTGCTTTATGATAATTCATTACTGCTAATATCCCAATAGGAGGGAGCATGAGAAGTAAGCTCGTTCCCTGTGCTTGATGTTGTGTAAGGCCCATGAAATAAACCAATGCTGGTACAATCACAATTCCACCACCGACACCGATGAATCCACTAATCATTCCTGCTAACACTCCAATAGCAAGGAGGATTAGGATTTCGTTAAGAGATAAATTCATTTTATTGAAATTCATTGTTTTTTAGTCGAAAGTATAAAGTTAAAAGTTTTTTTAGACAAAAGATGAAAAGATAAAAGAGCACAGATGAGTCTTTCATCTTTTGTCTAATAGTCTTTATTCCATCAAAAGATTACATCCACGTATGTCCGCATTATCAAATCTACCTAACAATTGAAATGTATTTCCTTTTATTTTCCCTAAGTCTTGAGTAGCGATGAAAGAACAGGAATAGAGGTTAGCTAAATCTATCACATTAATCCCTCCTGATTTCCCCTCTTCTTCATAACTTAAAGCATCATTCACATCTCTAATTAGAATTTTCATCCATGGTGGAGAACTAAAAACTCCATTATTATCACTATAAGCCTGAGAAAGCAATTCACTCA
>CANGOA010000005.1 GCA_947455255.1 Flavobacteriia bacterium
AAAGAGAAAGCAACTGAAATTGAAGAAGCATATAACAATTTCTTAGAAGAACAACATGCAGCTTCTAAACAAAACGAAAAAGCAATCGTTTGGGATTT
The DNA here is from genome assembly GCA_947455255.1 of Flavobacteriia bacterium. Classification (GTDB taxonomy): domain Bacteria; phylum Bacteroidota; class Bacteroidia; order Flavobacteriales_D; family Crocinitomicaceae; genus CANHVK01. The sequence continues at coordinate 99 of CANGOA010000005.1, forward strand.
CTTAAAAACTACGTGGGAAGGTTATAGACATTCAACTGCGGATGATTTTGTTAAATCTATTGAAACTGGTGTTGACAAAAATCAATTAGAACAATTAGGACATAAATTAGCTACGCTTCCAGAAGGTAAAAAATACTTCCGTAAGATTTCTAAAATATTTGAAGACCGTTTAAATGCGGTTAAGGATGATAAATTGGATTGGGGAACTGCTGAAATGTTGGCTTATGCCTCCCTATTAGTAGAAGGTCACCCTGTTCGTTTATCAGGACAAGATGTAGAGCGTGGAACATTCTCTCACCGTCATGCTGTTGTTAAAACAGAAGATACCGAAGAGGAAGTAATCACCTTGAATTTGTTAGCGGATAAACAAGCGAATTTCAGTGTTTACAATTCCTTATTGTCTGAATATGGTGTATTAGGATATGAGTATGGATACTCTTTAGCAACACCAAAAGGATTAACGATATGGGAAGCACAATTTGGAGATTTCTTCAATGGAGCTCAAATTATGATTGACCAATTCATCACTGCTGGTGAAGATAAATGGTCGACTCAATCAGGATTAGTGATGTTGTTACCTCATGGATACGAAGGACAAGGTGCTGAGCACTCTTCCGGTCGTATGGAGCGTTTCTTGCAACAAGCTGCGGATGATAATATTCAAGTAGTGAATACATCTACACCAGCTAACCATTTCCATTTATTACGTCGTCAGGTAAAACGTGATTTCAGAAAACCATTGGTTGTATTTTCTCCAAAAATGTTGTTACGTTACCCAAGTGCCGTATCGACCTTGGAAGAAATGGCAACAGGTAGATTCCAAGAAATTATTGACGATAAAAATGCAAACAGAAATCAAGTGGATACCGTTGTGTTTTGTTCGGGTAAATTCTACTATGAGATTTCAGAAAAAGCAGCTGAATTAGGAGTGGAGAATATGGCGTTTGTTCGTATTGAGCAGTTATACCCATTCCCTCAACAACAATTTGACGATGTTGTTGCTAGTTACTCAGGAGCTAAAAACCTAATTTGGGCACAAGAAGAGCCTGAAAACATGGGAGCTTGGAGACACATCGCAATGACATTAAGACATTTACCAATTATCGGTATTACACGTCAAGCGTCAGCAGCAGCAGCAGAAGGATCATCATCCTTACACAAACGCAGATTGAAAAAATTGCATGATGATTTATTTCAGTATGCAAGTAATTACGCAAAACAATAACACTATAAATACTATATAGCATGTCAGTATTAGAAATGAAAGTACCTAGCCCAGGAGAATCGATTTCAGAAGTTGAAATTGCATCTTGGTTGGTATCTGATGGAGATTACGTAGAAAAGGACCAAGCGATTGCTGAAGTAGATTCAGACAAAGCGACTTTAGAATTGCCTGCAGAACAAAGTGGAATTATCACGTTGAAAGCAGAAGAGGGCGATGTAGTAAAAGTTGGTCAAGTAGTATGTTTGATTGATACTTCTGCGGCTCGTCCGGAAGGAAGTGTTGCTCCAGTTGCAAAAGTAGAAGCACCAGTTGTAGAAGCGCCAAAAGCGGTTGAAACAAAAACTGCAGCACCTTCTCCAAATCCGGTGAATGAAAAAACATCGTATGCTAGTGGAACACCATCTATTGCTGCAGCTAAAATTATGGCTGAAAACAATATTCCTGCAAATAAAGTAGCGGCATCTGGTAAAGATGGACGTATCACGAAGCAAGATGTTGTAGCTGCAATGTCTGCTGGAGTTAGTGCAGATGCTGCACAAGGTTGGGGTGGTACACGTGAGCAATCACGTGAGAAAATGTCGATGATGCGTCGTAAAATTGCAGAACGATTAGTTGCTGTAAAAAACGAAACAGCAATGTTGACTACCTTCAACGAAGTGGATATGAAACCAATCATGGATTTGCGTGCTAAATACAAAGATAGTTTTGCGAAATTCCACGAAGTGAATTTAGGATTTATGTCTTTCTTTACGAAAGCAGTTACGGAAGCGTTAAATATTTATCCAGCAGTAAATGGTCAAATTGATGGAAATGAGATTATTTTCCACAATTATGCTGACATAGGAATTGCAGTATCTTCACCTAAGGGATTGATGGTACCTGTTGTTCGTAATGCAGAGCAAATGTCCTTAGCGGAGATTGAGCGAGAAATTAAGCGTTTAGCGATTAAAGCACGTGATGGAAAAATCACACCAGATGATATGACAGGAGGTACATTTACTATCACAAATGGTGGTGTATTTGGATCTATGTTGTCTACACCGATTATCAATCCTCCACAATCTGCAATTTTAGGTATGCACAATATTGTTGAGCGTCCTGTAGCAATTAACGGAAAGGTTGAAATTCGTCCGATTATGTATGTAGCACTTTCCTATGACCACAGAATTATTGATGGTAAGGAATCTGTTGGATTCTTAGTAAAAGTGAAAGAGATGTTAGAAAATCCAGAAAGAATGATATTCGGAGGTAAAGATCCGTTACAAGTACTTTTGGGATTGTAGAGAGAAGAAAGTCGAAAGTTAAAAGTCGAAAGTAGAACCGTCAGCTGCAAAGTTGACGGTTTTTTTTGTTGTTAAAAATCAATAAATCATAGATTCTGCCGTTCAAAATCATTTAAGAGCTAAGAAATTTTAAAAAGGGCACAAATTGTAACTGTTCTTTTCTTATTTTTTACCAAATACTCAATTGGGTATTTTCAATACAATGGCATTGATGAATATTTGTAATTTTGCCTAATAATTTAAAAAAATAGAATGAAAAAATTTAAACTAGTTGCACTATTAAGTCTTTGTTTTTTGACTTTTGGATGTAAAAAAACTGAGTTAACAGGAGATTATGCAGGTTATGTAGGAGATTGGACAAGTGATTATGCAACCCTTTCATTAAAGTCAGCAGGAATAGGTACATATGACTATAGCAAAGAAGGTGTTACTAAAAATGTTAAAAATGGTCGAGTTATTATTGAGGGTAATAAATTATCTTTAAAAGTGGCATTTATTTCGACAAATTTCACGATTAATGAAGCACCAAAAGCTTCTACAGATTATCCTGGTAAAATGGAGATGATTTTAGATGGAGAAACTTTTATTAGAGATTAATTATTTTACTTATCCATTTAAATCTTATTATTTCGATTCAATTCTTTAAAACCGTCAGCTGAAAAGTTGTCGGTTTTTTTATTCTGAAAATCAGTATTTTAAATATTATTTTTTGATATTTGTGCAACCGAAACGATATAATTACGTTATTATATATAGTATAAATTTTTTAAACAAGTTATGGAGTATAAAATTGGATCGCAATATTCTAAAGATAGAATAACAGATAAAACGGGGTTTTTAGAAAAAGCGAGATTACATCAATCGAAATATAGAGCAGAAGTTTTACACGTTGATTTTGATACTTATGGTAATTATTTAACAATGGAAGACGCAAATAAAGGATTTAATTTTTATCATGATTTTGATATTTTTCAGGAAGTCAAAAAACGTTATAAAAATTACAGTAAGCCTTTGTATGCCAATTTGTTAAGAAGTGAGCATATTGGTTTCAACCTTTTTATACCTTTCAAGCATGATTTAGAATACGCAAAAATTGTTTTCAATAATTTCATGGATAATACAATTAAATCAATAGACAGTATTCAAATTGAATATGCACCAGAAAATGTAGAAAAATATTTAAATGATAAAACATCGTTTGACACCTATATTGAATATACGAACTTAAATGACGAGCGTGGGATAATTGGGATTGAAGTTAAATATACAGAACACGAATACGCGTTGAAATCTGGCTCAAAACAAGAGAAAGATATATTGAACAAAGAATCAAGATATTATCAAGTTACAGAACAAAGTAATATCTATAAAAATGGAGTAATTGATACTTTAATCACAGATTTATATAGACAAGTTTGGAGAAATCAACTATTAGGGGAAAGTATAATCTTAGAAAGTAATAATGATTTTAAACATTTTTCGTCCTTAACTATTTTCCCAAAAGGAAACACACATTTCGTTGAAGTTAGTGAAAATTATAAGTATATGTTGATTGATAATAAACGTAAATTCATTGCTCTTACTTATGAAGATTTTTTTGATGTTTGCGAAAAAAACGCACCATCTGAGCGTTATGAAAGTTGGATTAATTATTTGATTAATAGATATATTGTTAAATAATGAATATTAAATTATTTTTCGTTTTATTACTCTTTATAGTAACTAAACAAGGTTTTAGTCAAAATTTAAAAATTGGAATTCAAGCAACAGAGACATATAATAATATTGTAAAATTTAAATATAATAGAGAATATAAATCAATCGGTGATTCAATATTTATTACGACTTACAAAATATACGCTAATGGAACAGGTGCACATGTATACAATGTAATAGCTAAACATTATAAAAAACGTAAAGAAATTAACGTATTATGTGAATTAGTTGAGGGGGGAATGTTTGCAGATTTAGGAAAGGTAGATGTTCAACTTCCTTATGATTCTCCAAATTTACAACCTTATGGTAAAAAAGGCATGGCAAGAGCAATGAATGGTTCTATAACGCCTAATTATTGTTTAACTCAATTTGTGAGTGGTAAATTTGAAAATGTGAATGTAATTGAAATTCAAGAAAACGAGAACAGACAAATTTACTTTTTACTAGATGAAGTAAAAAAATCAAAATGATAAATGCATCAACAAATTATTTGGATTTCAAAAATGAAATGACGCTTAAATTCGGCGATTTTTATGAAGAACAGACTGATATATTTTTTAAAAGGTCTGTTTTCGAAGCTAAAAAAAATCTAATGCAGAGCGCATTAATTGATGCCAAATTTTCGCTTCATCTTTCCTATTTATCAAACAATGAGTATTCAAAATTATTTATTATAGGTTTTATAAGTCAAGTTTATTGTGATTTAGGTAAGATAAGTAAAGCAAGAAAATATTGTCAACTTGGAATGAAATTATTAGATTGTGATTCTGAATACTACCACCTAGATTTAGAATTATTTCAACGGTTAGAAGAAATGATTAATAGTGAAAGTTGGAAAGAAAATTTAGAAGATGAAGAATTTGAATAATATGTTTTTTCTACCGTCAGCTGAAAAGTTGGCGGTTTTTTTGTTTTAAAATCCTGTCACGATTTATGATTATTTTGTTTCGAGCGAATAGATTATATTTTAATTTTACCAATCTAATTTCCTGTTATGAAATACAGAATGCTTACTACGGAAGAATTGACACACCTCGAAGAAGAGTTGAAGCAATTTTTGATCATTAATCATGTTTACAAAGAGGAGTGGGAACGAATGAATCGAGACACGCCTGAAACAGCCCAAGATTTAGTTGGTTTGTTTAGTGATCAAGTATTACAAAGGGTGTATGAAAACATTACCTATTTAGAACATAGAAGTAAAGATGCTTGTTTGGTGTTTAAACTTGGGAAGGATTCCATTGAGATGATTGGTTTACAAAAGAAAGATAATGAAACGGATATTGTGACTTTTGAAACTCCTGAATCTATACATGAAGCTTTATCGGTTCATCCAAATCAAGTTGGATTTTTTAAACATACAAAAGCCTATACGAAACAACGCGAAGAAGAAATACATCAAATGATAGAACAAGGATGTGTAAAATCCTCAGAAGAATTTTGGAAGTTGTTGTTGGAGGTGGTAGCTTAAAATAAAATATTTCTTACCTTTCTAAAAAATTAAAACACATGGCTTTAGATATAAAATTATTAGCAGAAATATGTAAAACACCTGGTACCTCTGGATTTGAACAACAAGTTCGTGCCTTGGTAATGAAAGAATTGGAAGGATATGTAGACGAACTTTCTACAGACAATTTAGGGAATGTTTACGCCGTAAAAAAAGGCAAATCGGATAAACGCGTGATGATTGGTGCACACATGGATGAAATTGGGTTCATGGTGACACACATTGACGATAAAGGATTTATTCGCGTAACGACCTTAGGAGGTTTTGATCCAAAAACATTGACTGCTCAACGTGTAATTATTCATGGAAAAAAAGACATTATTGGTGTAATGGCTTCTAAGCCAATCCACGTGATGACTCCAGACGAGCGCAATAAAGTCGCTAAATTGACCGATTATTTTATTGATACAGGTTTGACTAAAGAAGAAGTATTGGAGAACGTATCGATTGGCGATCCAATTACACGCGAGCGTGAGTTTATTGAGATGGGAAATTGTGTTAATTCTAAATCTTTGGATAACCGTTTGGCCGTTTTCATTTTGATTGAAATGTTCAAAACATTAAAAGGAAAAGAAGTTCCTTATGATATTTATGGAGTATTTACCGTACAAGAAGAAGTTGGTATTCGTGGAGCAAATGTCGCTTCGTTGAAAATAAATCCTGATTTTGGTTTTGGTTTAGATACAACGATTGCTTTTGATTTACCAGGAGCAGCAGAACACGAAATGATCACCAAATTAGGAGAAGGTACAGCGATTAAAATCATGGATGCTTCTACGATATGTGATTACCGTATGGTGGATTACATGAAGAAAACTGCAGATAAACATAACATTAAGTGGCAACCAGAGATATTAACAGCTGGTGGAACAGATACTGCTGGGATTCAACGTATGACGCAAGGAGGTTCGATAGCAGGAGCTGTTTCTGTTCCGACAAGACATTTACATCAAGTGATTGAAATGGCTAACAAGGACGATATTCAAGCGAGTATTGAATTGTTGACGGCGTGTGTGTCGGATTTAGATACTTATAATTGGGACTTTAAATAATTGACAATTTTATGAAAATTGTTTTTTCTTATTTCTTTAAATTGTATTTGGCACTCTTGTTTTTAGTGACCCTGGTACTTTTTTATATTCCTATTTTACTTTTATTGTTAAGAGAGGACACGAAGAAAAAAGCATTTCCAATTTTTGTATTTTGGTGTCGACTTATTTGTTTTTTGGCAGGTTACCGTGTGAAACCAAGGTTTGCTTACGAAATTCCAGAAGCTCCGTTTGTATTGATTGCTAATCACACTTCCTTTTTGGATATTGTGTTTATGTATTTATTGTTTCCTAAACATCCTTTTTTGTTTTTGGGGAAGGCAGAATTATTGAAAGTTCCTTTGGTTAAAACATTTTTTAAAAGACTACATATTCCTGTTCATCGTAATGGACCAAATGCAAAAAAAGCACTAGAATCGGCTGATATAGCAATAAAAAATGGTTGGTGTGTTATCATTTTTCCAGAAGGTGGAATAAAAGAAAATTTGGTTCCTGCCTTGCAACCCTTCAAAGATGGTGCTTTTCGATTGGCAAAAAATAATTCTGTGCCGTTGGTCCCGATTACATTTATGAATAACCATGATTTGTTTCAAGATCCAGCAGCTAAACATAGTTTGGCTCAACCAGGAGTTGCGGATGTAGTAGTTCATCCAAGCATTGATAAAGAAACCATACTAAATAATGATATTGAAACTTTAAAAGCTAATGCATTTGAGAAAATTAATTCGGTATTAGTAAAAAGTTGAAAGTAAAAAGTTGAAAGTAAAAAGTTGAAGAAATATTCGACTTATATTTGTAAAAAAAATTATCCTATGCATATCGACGAGAAAACAGTAGATCATATTGCACATTTAGCGCGATTAGAATTTGAAGGAGAAGCAAAAAAATCCATTCAACAAGATATGGAACGTATTATTACGTTTATGGATAAATTATCTGAAGTTAATACAGATGGTGTGGAGCCTTTAATTTTTATGTCGGATGAGGTAAATGTACTTCGTGAAGATGTTGCTGTAGATTCATTAACGCATGAAGAAGCATTAAAAAACGCTCCAAAACGCGATTCAGATTATTTTAGAATTCCAAAAGTACTAAGTAAGTGACGAGTGACATCGTTCTTAATACGCAACTAAAAATACATTCCGTGTCCATAGCAGATTCCGTTCTTCCATCTTAGTGTTGGAAGTGGAATTTTTATGGCATTAAAAGGACGCAACATATCTTTGACCCATTTACGTTTAATTGGTAGTTTGCTTAGATCTATATCAAAAGAGAATAAAAATTCACGAGAAGCATTGTAAGTGATGTTATTGTAAGCTGTGTACGTATTTTTATCTCCAACTAATTTACCATCTACGCTATATCCGAATGAAAGTAATAGCCATGAAGGGACTTTTGAGTTTTTGAAAAAGTTATACGGAGCAAAACTTAACCAATAGGTTTGTCCATTATAATCCTTGAGATAACGTTCTGCAAAATTACTTCCAAGCACATTAGGTCGAATTGGTGCATAAATACTAGGAGAATAACTTTCTTTAAAAAGTATGAACTGCTTATCCCAGAAGTATTGTTGTACACCAAAAAGTAATCCTCCAGAAAAATTTGCGGTAATATCACTCCATGAAAACCCCCACTCTGCGCTTCTCCCATCTAAATATTCGATGGATGCTTGGTAACCTAAAGTAATTGCCGTTCCTGCTAAAACAGCATTTTTAGGTTTCATTCCAGTCCATCGATACATTGAAGTGAGTGATTTACTAATTTGATAGGTAGTAAAAGCATGACCAAATTTGTCCATTTGCATCCATTCTCCTGCATCGTTGAATGTGTGAAATTTAGCTTTTGGATAATCTGCATACCAAGCTTGATTCAGCATAACTAAACTTCCAACCCAAATACCAGCATATAGAGTATTAATTCCTATACTTCGTTTGATGTTTAATGAATCTGAAGATTTGAAAAAATTAGTTTGAGCGTGTGAAGTAGAAAGTAGAAAGTAGAAAGTAGAAAGTAGAAAGTATTTTGAAAAGCTATAACTTTTGACTTTTAACTTTTGACTTTTGACTCTACAACCCATTGATGAATTTTTTGAGTAATTCCGAGATAGGTATGAATTTTGAAAAACTTATGTTTTCGTAGGTATCGTAAATATCGTGGTAATTTTTATTCGGTCCCATCGTGTAAATAAAAAAAGCTGGGACACCTCTTTCAGAAAACCAGTAATGATCTGAATTTGCTGCTGGACCTCTAGATTTTACAATAGGGACATAGTTTTCTTTGGAGTTGATGTCTATGAGTTGTTGGTATTTTTCGGAATGTTTCGTAGCATTAACGACTGTGATTCCTTCTTCACCACTCCCCATGATGTCAACATTTACTAGGAATTCAATATCTTCTAACTTCAACCATGGATATTGAACAAAGTATCCTGAGCCAAGTAACCCTGCTTCTTCTCCTGCAAAAGCGATAAAAACTAGGTTGTATTTTACAGTGTTTTTAGCATAATAGCGTGCCAATTCAAGTAACATGGCAACACCAGAAGCATTGTCATTTGCTCCAGGAAAATATGTGTTTTTCCCCATTTTTCCTAAATGGTCATAATGGGCGGTAAGGACGATTGTTTTTTTTGTTTTTTTGATTGCAGGTATCGTACCAATGACATTTGTAGATAAATAATTTTCTTTAAATCGCGCTTGAATCTGTGTTTTAATCGTTGAAACACCAATAAATTTATACCCTTTTACATAAATCAAACTGTAAGAATATGGTTCATTTCCAACAGAGTATGTGAATTTTTCATCTGAAATCACCAATACATTTAACTGTTGTGCTAAAAGTGGAATGATTTCTAATCGCATTTTTTTAAGCGAATCACCCTTGATATTTCGAATATCGATGACACAACCCGTTACATTTTCAGTAATCTTTCGCTTCGAATCTAAAAAGCGCTCTTTTAATTGTTGGTCAAATAGTTCATCTGTTCTGAGTGAAATATAGTTCCAGATTTCATTGCTTGATCCAGAATTTGGATCGACCATAAAGTCAACTCCTGGTATTAAAGTGTCATTATTAAGAATAACAGACATTTCTCCAGGAAAGGTAACAACATTATGTGCAAAGGATTGAAAATAAGAGTCGTGTCCCTTAATGTAGTTAAGACCAATTTTCGAATATTCTTTTTCAAGAAAACGTGCCGCGATGGAATCACCGTGGTTTACATAGCCTCTTCCATGTAGTTCTTTAGAACATAATGTTTGTGTGATTCTTCTCGCTTCTTCTAACTGTGCAGAAACTGCATTAATTATAAATAAGAAGCAAAGAAAAATACTGTATTTACGCATAGCGACGCGCAATTTTTTGTACAAATTCAATTACGATAGGAGTATCTAATTCCCAAGAATATTCTAAGGTAAAATTGCTTAAAATTGTTTTTGCATGTGTAAAATCTGGTTGCATGTCGAAGATTTGTATCGCTTGCGTAAATGCCTCACTTGATCCGTTAAATAATTCACGGATGATTTGCAATTTTTCATTCAATCCAAAAGCACCTTGTAAGGTATCAATTTTAGTAAACATTAGTCCTAGTGATTTATTTTGTTCTAACATTTTATCAAACAAATCTTTAGGTGCAGAAGGTGTTTCAATAATAGGAGCTTGTAATTCTTCAACGATTGGTGTTTGAACGACTTCTACACTTTCTACCTCTTCATTCACCACAAAGGTATCTTCTTCTATCATAGGTTCCTGAAAATCACTTTCTGAAACAAGTGTTTCATGTTCAACTTTAGTATCATTGGGTTCTTCTAATTGATCAAACAAAGAGAAAGACATGTCAAACGAAGGCGCTTCAGCTTCTTTAATTTCAATAATAGGTTGTTCTTCAATAGGTTCTATTACTGGAATTTCAGGTTCCACTACGATATGTTCGTGTGTTTGAGTTGGAATTACAGTTTCATTACTTGTTTCAACAACATCACCATAAATTTTATGTTCGTAGGCTTTATAACGAAGAATAAGTGAACGTTCGTATAATTCACGTGTGCTAGAAACTAAGGTTTCCATATCGTCTTCGCTTAATTTACCGATTTTCATGTTGTTAAATAACAATTGAATCGAAACTAATAAATCCTCTTTTGTATCAAATTTTGACATAATTCTGTTGCTTTAATGAAGTGTTGTAAAGGTAAAAACTTTAAGAAGCTGAAAAATTTCCTCTTTAAAATGATTTCAACAATCCATTTTTACAAAATACTTCTCCTGCTTCCATTTTTTGATGATACATTTTTCTGCTAATAGCTGTTTGATCTTCGCGTTCTGGTCTCTCATGATACAAGTGAAACTGAACAACATGGAATTTTAGGTCAATAAATTTAAAGCCTGCTTTCTTCATTCTCCATTCGATATCACAATCTTCTCCATAACCAGTGATTTCATAATCTTCGTCGAAACCGTTAACAGTATTTAAGATATGTCTTGGTATAGCCATATTACAACCTATGATATTTGGATTCTTTTTGTACTTAATTGGTTTCCATGGTAGTCTAAAACTATCTTCTACACGTGTACTTCCATTCAGAATCATTTCCCATTTGGAAGGTTTTATAGCATTGGAATTTAATAGTTTAGTAGAAGTTTTTTCATCTAAATTTGTTCGTTTTGCATACAACACAGTTTCTTGATCGTAATGATTTACGTAGGTTTTAAGGTAGGTTGGATGTAGTACACAATCTCCATCGATAAAGACACATAAATCTTCCTGAGAATCGCGTAACGCTACATTCAATATTTTATTTTTACGAAAACCAATGTCTTCTTGTGTATAATGTGTAATTGGAAAAGAATACTGAATGCTTTGAATAAAATTTTGCATCACTTCTGAATTTCCATCTTCTACAACTGAAACCTTAAAATTGCGATATGTTTGCTGCTCTACAGAATCAAGGACTTTTTTAAGAAATGTAGTGTTTTTATATACAGCGATGATTAATCGCACTGAAACGCTTGAGCTCATAATTTATTTTTTACTTAAAAATCCCCAATAGGTTGTACGATTGAGTGCAAACAATCCTGCTTCTGGGTAATATTTTTTGAAACTAGCTGGAAATTTCGGTTTTTTTCGTTTATCCCACAAAGATTTGTACGCCATTAATTTACCCTCACGTTCTTCGATAAAATCCATTTGTTGCTTGGTATGGGTTTTCCAGAAGTAATAATTCGCCTTTAAACCATTGTAATCGTTCCATTTGATACGCTCAGCAATTAGCCAGTTTTTCCATAAGGCATCTAAGTCGTTTCGTAACTCAAACCCATGAAAATTTTGTATAATCGCATTGCGAACACCATTATCAAGGAAATAGACCGTATGGGTTTTCTTAAGTTCGTACGTGTTGTTGTTGAAATAGCAAGGTATTTTTCTAAGAATGTATGCTTTTTCTAGCAAGTCAATGTAGCGTTCAACGGTTTCATTGTCTAATCCACAGCGCAACCCTACGTCGTTATATGAGATTGCTTGTCCGATTTCAAAGGCAAGTATTTGTAACATTTTGAGGAGTTTAGCTCCTTTATTAATCCGTTCATTTGGATTTAGTTGTGTGAAAATGGCATCTTTGACCAACGCTTTTAAGAAGATTTCTGCCGCTTCTGGCTGATCAACTACGGCAGGATAATTTCCAAACACAATGCGTTGTTCTAGTCGTTTATCGAATTCTATGATTCCTTGTTGATTTGCTATTTCTTGAAAAAGCAAGGGAAAAATATTGATTTCCAAGCCCTCCATTTGTAATACATCACGAAGTACTTGATCGAGTATTGGTTCGTATGAGCATAAAAGTACCAAGTTAATAGCTGCATTTTTATCGAGTACTTCCTCTATAATGTCCTGTAAATTAGATAGGTATTGTGCATCACGAATTAAAATGTATTTTTTATCTCCAAAATAGGGGAGATAACCATTCGATTTAAGTGCTTCGATTTCTTTTCGTACTTTTTTCTTTGATGCATCAACTTCCAAAATGGTTTCAGGTTGTTCTATACAACTAACAACCAATTCAAATTTTTGGACACCGCGAGTACCCAACAATAAAAGGATGTTGTGGCTTGCTAAATGTTCTTTGATTTTAGGGGCAATGTACCTTTGAATCATTTTTTCAGAATTCGTTCTTCTTTAGCGATTGTTTTGTTTTTGTTTGCCAATTGTCCACATGCAGCGTCAATGTCTTTTCCACGACTTCTTCGAACGTTCACAATTAAATTTCGAGCTTCTAAAAATTCAGCAAAAGCATTAGTCGCTTTTTCGTCAGCCTTTTGAAAACTTTCTCCATCAATCGGGTTGTACTCAATGATGTTGATTTTACATGGAACGCACTTGCAAAATTCTGCTAATTCCTTCGCATCCATCAAGGTATCGTTGAAATCTTTGAAAATAATGTATTCGAACGTTACGCGTGTTCCTGTTTTTTCATGGAAATAGATTAATGCTTCTTTCAATGTTTCCAAGTTATTAGATTCATTGATTTCCATGATTTTATTGCGTTTGTCATCATTTGCAGCATGTAACGATAAGGCTAAATTGAATTTTACCTCATCGTCACCTAATTGCTTAATCATTTTTGCAATGCCTGCAGTAGATACGGTAATACGCTTTGGTGACATTCCTAAGCCTGATTCTGACGTCAAGATTTCAGTTGAACGCAATACGTTTTTGTAATTTAATAAGGGTTCACCCATTCCCATATAGACAATGTTTGTGAGTGATTGTCCATAACGGGATTCAGCTTGATTTTTGAGGTATACAACCTGATCAACGATTTCACCAGCAGTTAAATTTCGTAACAATTTTAGTTTACCTGTTGCACAAAATGTACACGCCAAACTACATCCCACTTGTGAAGAAATACAAGCGGTTGTTCGTGAGGTTGTTGGAATTAATACGCCTTCAACGACTTTGTTTGGTTCCACTTCAAATGCACATTTGATGGTTTTGTCTGAACTAATTTGTTGGTCGTCTAACGTGATTTTATCAATGAAAAATTTAGTTTCTAATTGGTCACGTAAACCCACACTTAAATTGGACATTTCACCAAATGAACCGCAATTCTTTTTCCAAAGCCATTCATACACTTGTTTTGCGCGAAATCCTTTTTCTCCAAGTTCTACAAATGCAGCTTGTAACTCAGTTAATGATAAATTACGAATGTTGATTTTCTTTTCCATGGGTGAAATTGTATTCAAAGGTAGTGATAAACTTATTATTCAATTTTCAATGTTGTAATTATTTGGAGTGAATTTCAACTTGCCCGTATGAGGGGGAGCGAGGGGGAGAAACTTCATTTGAGTATTTTACAATCCCTTATAATAACGATATACCTCATTCAATAACGCATTTCCCTTCTTGATTTCTGCTTTCCGATCTTTTGGATCAAATAAATCTTCTATGTAAATGTTGCTTTGCATTTGAAAGGTCATATTTCCTTTTGGCGTCACCCAACCATACCCTTTGTTGATGGTATGTAATGCAAATTCGGGTACTTTTGGATTCATTAAATCCTTACTCCAAGGATAGTTTCTGGAATCGATTCCTAATTGATAAAGTAGGGTCGCAGCAATATCTGTTTGTGAACCAAGCGTATTGATTTTCTTTTTTCGGTATGCTGGTTTAATCACTTCACCCCAAAATAATAATGGGATACGGAAAAATGGACCAACGTGTGGACTTTCATTGAAGGGTGTACCATGTCCATGATCTGCAACAAAAATAAATAAGGTGTTTTTATAGCTTGGTAATTTTTTTGCTTGACGTATAAACGCACCAATCGCTTTATCACTATAGACAATCGAATTCATATAATCTGCTTCAACACCATCAAATTTTTGTTTTCCATGTTTTGGGTGGTCGTATGGTGCATGAGAACTTCCAGTGAAAACACATTGTAGAAATGGTTGTTTGGCTTGTTTGATTTCCTTTAAAAAGAAACGGTAGAGATCTGGATCGTAATAATTCAATTTTCCACGAGGAATATTTGGTAAATTATTCTCGTCGATGACTTTATCAAATCCATGATCCATCAAGTAGCCACCAATGTTTCCATACTTTAAATCACCACCGAAAAGGTAAGAACTCGTATATCCTCGTTTTTTCAACTCTTGGTTAATACTTCTGATTTTTCGATGTTTTTCTGGTTGCATGGTAATGGAAACTTCTGGAATTGCTGGAAAACCACTGAAAATGGTTGAGTTACCAATCTCGGAAGTTCCACTTGCTGCGCGTACATTTGTAAATAATAGTCCTTCGGAAGCGAGTTTGTCAAAGTTTGGAGTAGCACCTTTCGTATCACTTAAACAACCCATCGCATTTGCTGACCAGCCTTCTAACACCACAAAAACGATGTTTGGTTTTTGGGTAGTCAGAAAATAGTTGTTATGTTGTGTTGGATAGGTGTATAATTCTTTGACGAGTTGTTGAGAAACTAGTGTATCCATTTTAGGCATAAATTCATCAATGTCTGTACGGTTATACAACAAATAACTTTTCGCAAAATTGTAGCTACTGTTAATGGATAAATCGTTGTTTAAAGGATTTGTAGAATAAATTGCTGCATTAATGTTTAATGGAATCTGTTGGAAACCACCACGAAGCAAGATAAAACTAGTACCTCCAAAAAGTATAAATGAGCCTAAAAATGCAAGGGTTCTTAACGACCAATGTTTAGGTATTCGAATGGGTTCAAGTCTGAATAACCAGCGCATGCCTTTCCAAGCGACAAACACTTCCAAACAAAAAAAGAAAATGTACCAAAAAGTACTACTCCAAGGCGCTGTTCTAAATACTTCATCAGGATTTGAAAGATGTTTAAAAACACGGGACGTTAATTTGTGGTTCCATTCATCGTATACATTAATTTCTCCGCTGTGTATAAGGCAGGCTAAAATGATTTCAAATACTAAGATGCTATAAAAAGTGAGTGAAATCCAACGTTTATTTGATATGAGTTTTAGACTGAGAAATAAGATAGGTAAAATACACAATGCCCCCGCCATACCTAGATCAAGTCGTAAAGAAAAAACGAAGGATTGTAACCACTCAAAAAAGGTTGAACTTTGAAATTTTCGCCAATGAAACAGCGAAAAGGTAATCCGTTGAAAATCGAAGAGTAGTATCCAAAAAAGTAGAAGTTTAAAAAAATCGAATGTTAGTTTTTTGAACATATTGGATGATATTGAACAACAAAAATACGATAAAATTGAATGTATTACCCCACTTAAAATCGTATCTTTGCGCCACAAAACTCATTCAAATGAAACTACTCGACGGAAAAGCTACGGCCATTGCTATCAAGCAAGAACTTGCCCAAGCGGTGAAAGATAGAAAGGCTGCAGGTAAAAAAATACCTCACCTTGCTGCTATTTTAGTGGGTACCGATGGAGGTTCGATGACCTATGTTGCTGCGAAAGTAAAAGCATGTGAAGAATGTGGTTTTGAAAGTACCTTGATTCGTTATGATGATTCTGTTTCGGAAGAAACTTTGTTACGTCGTGTACAGCAATTAAATGAGGACTCAAGCATTGACGGATTTATTGTTCAGTTACCACTTCCTGCTCATATTGATGAGATGAAAGTTACCTTAGCGATTGACCCTAAAAAGGACGTAGATGGTTTTCATCCGTTTAACGTTGGTAACATGGTGCTTAATTTACCTGGTTTTTTATCTGCAACACCTGCTGGAATCATGGAATTGATGCACCGTAATGACATTGTTACAGAAGGAAAACATTGTGTGATTATCGGTCGTTCAAACATCGTTGGTACGCCACTAAGCATCATGCTTACACGTAACACAAATCCAGGAAATTGTACCGTAACATTGACACATTCGCATACACAAAACTTGCGCGATATTTGTCTAACAGCTGATATCTTAATTGCTGCACTTGGTCAACCAGAATTTGTGACTGCCGACATGATCAAACCGGGAGCAGTTGTGATTGATGTAGGAACATCCCGAATTGAAGATGCTACTAAAAAAAGTGGTTGGAGATTGGCAGGTGATGTAAAGTTTGATGAGGTTGCTCCAAAATGTTCGTTTATATCTCCAGTACCAGGTGGTGTGGGTCCAATGACTATCGCGTCTTTGATGATAAACACCTTGAAGGCTATGGATTTGAAAGGAAAGTAAAGGAGTGACGAGTGTTGAGTTAAAATAATAGTGGTAAAGACGCAATACATTGCTTATCATAGAAGTAAAAAAAGGTGAAAATAACTTTTCACCTTTTTTTGTGACCGCGGAGGGATTCTAACCCCCAACCCTCAGAGCCGAAATCTGATGCGCTATACAGTTGCGCCACGCAGCCATTTTGGAAAGTGGTGCAAATACCTTCAGGTACAGTTGCGCCACGCAGCCAGAATAAATTGAATTTTCCTCCAACAAAGTTAAATAAATTCGTTAATATAGTGCAAAGCGGAAAATTTAAAATAAATTTGATACGCATTCGTTTTATTTAGTTCGAATTCTTTTTATGAAAACAATATTTACGCTGTTATTTTTATTTTCCATTACCTCTCTAACTGCTCAAATTGCTACCGGACAATGGCGTTTACATGTCAATGCAGCAAATGCTATCGACGTTTGTTATGGAAATAATAAAGTTCTTGCTGCTTTTGAAAATGGTGTTTTGGAGTACGATATCAAGTATCACGAAACAACAGAATGGAATAAAATCAACCATCTTTCAGAAGTATTAGTAAGCTGTGTGACATATGATCCAACATCTAATGCTTTCTGGATAGGATATGCAAATGGTAACATGGATAAATTGGATGGTTCAACTATTTATAATTTCCCTTCTTTGAAGCTTGCAAGCATTATTGGAGATAAGAAAATACTAAAGTTTGTATCAAAGGGTAAATATTTATTTGCAGCAACTCAATTTGGAATTTTGAAAATTGATCCTGTAAAAATGGAAGTTTCAGACACCTATTATCCACCATTGAATGGTAGAAAATTGAATGATTTCACTTTTTATAAAGATTCAATTTATGCGTTATCGGATTCAAATTTATTCGTGATTTCTACTAATAATCCACTTATAGCTAATCCTTTAAATTGGAAAGTAGATAAACGAGTAGTAGCACATAATGTTTCTGTTTTTAAACATATTACGGTTTTTGGAGATAATCTCTTATTGGCAACAAATCATCCTGATTATGGAAAAGATTCAATTTTCCGTTTAGATCAAGCGCAACTTAAAGAATTAAATAGTACACTTTTTACTGACGGAATTGAATTGGTTTCACTTCAGTCTCAAGGAGATCAATTATTTGTCTCGATGTATAATAATATATATTTTTTTGATTCAACATTGAAAAAAACAGAGACATTATACCAATATACTTTTAGTTCTATTTCTCGACCGCATCGAATTGTAAAGGGTGTGGATCAATATTGGATAGCTGATCAAGAAAATGGATTAGTTAAATGGTCAGATAATTATCATAATTCATCTATTGCGATGATCGGCCCTCCAAAAAGAAGTTTTTTTTCAGCGGATTGTCAGCAAGGAAAAATGGCATTTTCAGGTGGAATATTACAAAAAGCTGGAATTTCATTTAATACAAGTGGAGCTTATATATTTGATCAGGAAAAATGGCAACTTTTGGATCGATGGAATCAGAAGAATTGGTTAAATAAAGACATTTGGGATGTATCTTCTGTAGCTATTAATCCTATGAATACTAATCAAATTGCTTTCGGCTCATTTTCTGATGTACCCTTGTCCATTATGAATAATGGACAAAAAATTGATACAACTTATGATTCTTCAAATTCTCCATTACAAAAATTTGCAGTTGGGAATAATGGTTGGACATCAGTAACAGATTTGAAATATGATCAAAATGAGAACTTGTGGTTAATGAATTCTTATACAAATACTCCATTAAAAATGTTAAGTAAATCTGGGAAATGGTATACATTCGAAACAGGTGGAGCTAGTAAAAACACGTTTTACCGTAAGTTAATTGTTGATAATCAAAATAATAAATGGTTTACTGTGTATGGCACTGGAATTATAGGTTTTACAGATGGAGGAACTTTAGATGATCCGTCGGATGATATTTACAGGTTGATTAATGATGGGCTAACGAGTGGGGCACTACCCTCGAAAGAAGTGACGGCACTAGCCATGGATTTTAATAATGAGTTATGGATTGGAACTGATAATGGTTTTTGTATTTTATACAATGCTGGTTCAATTCTTACCAAAAATCAAAATTCTTTTGCTACACAACGTATAAAATTACGTTTTGAAGGAAATGTTGAGTATATGTTAGGTAAAACAGCTATAACAGATATTGAGGTGGATGGCGGTAATAGAAAATGGATTGCTACAGCAAGTGCAGGATTATTTTTACTCTCACCAGATGGTTCTGAAATTATTGCAAGTTATTCAAAAGAAAATAGCCCGTTAATCTCAAATGCAATTTTGGATTTAAAATTAAATCATCAAACCGGAGAATTATTTATTATCACTGAAGAAGGATTAGTATCATTCCGAACAGATGCTACCCAGGGAGATAATACCTACGAAAATACAACTGTCTTTCCGAATCCGTTAAAACCAGAACATACTTATGGGGTAACTATCCAAGGAATCGCGTACGATTCTGATATTCGTTTTACAGATGCAGGAGGAAATCTAGTCTATAAAACCACTTCCAATGGAGGTACAGCACATTGGGATGGAAAAACCCTGAGTGGTGAACGTGTAAAGGCAGGTGTATATTTTATTTGGACTGCACCAAACGATGGAGAAGGCAGAAAGGTCGGAGAATTTGTAGTGATTAACTAAATATGAAGAAAACTGCAAGAGGAATTGTTATCCAACGCTTTTCTTATTCGGAAACAAGTCTCATCGTCCATTGTTTTACAGAAAATGAAGGACTAAAATCCTTTTTGTTCCAAGGTGCGAAGAAAAAGAAGGGTGTTGTATTATTGCCTTTATCACCGATCGAATTTTCCTATTATCAAAAAGACGAAAGTCAACTTGCCAAAATGACCGATGCAACTTTGTATCAATCCTTTGCAACCATACCTTTTGACCCAGTAAAATCTACTGTAGTGTTTTTTCAAGTCGAAATTTTAGCAAACGTATTGCATGAAGGGGTTGTCGATAAGCATCTTTTTGATTTTTTAGTGGAAGAATTGGCTTGGTTAGATGAAAATAATACTTTAGCAAATTATCCGATTTATTGGATGTTAGAATTGTCTCAACAATTAGGTTTTTACCCGCTGAAATCAGAAGAAAACACTCCTTATTTTGATTTAGAAAATGGAGAGTTTCTACAATTCAATCCATCAAATTTTACCTATAAATCGGGTCTAGAAGTAAATGTGTTAGGCTCCATGTTGTCACTTCCTAAAGAAGTTGTTTTGAATTTTTCTATACCAAAAGACCTACGTAAACAAGTCTTACAATTGCTATTAGTATATTTCAAGCACCATATTCCTAATTTTAATCCCACAAATTCCTTGGAAGTGATTGAAAGTATTTGGGAATAGATTTCTTATATTTGCATATCAAAAATTCAATCATGTCAGATAATTCTCGTATTTCTACTAGCAAAGCACCAAAACCTGTAGGTTTGTACCCTCACGCAAGACGCGTTGGTAATTTATTGTTTTTATCAGGAGTTGGACCACGTACTGCTGGTTCGGATGCTACAGATTCTGAGGTTCCTGGATTGAAATTGGATAAAAACGGAAACTTTTTGGAGTTTGATTTTGAAGCACAATGTAGAAGTGTATTTGACAACGTTCGTGTGATTTTAGAAGAGTCAGGTTCTAGTTGGGAAAATTTAGTAGATGTTACGGTTTTCTTAGTTAATATGAAACGTGATTTCCATACCTATAACCGTTTATATGCAGAATACTTCAAGGATAATTTACCTTGTCGTACTACCTGTGAAATCAATTCATTGCCAACTCCAATCGCAATTGAATTGAAATGTATTGCAACTATTGATTAATTCTATATTTATATGTTTGGTTTTGTAATTCGCTGTATTCTTTCAGTATTTTCATTGTTTTTATTGGTTTACTCATTTGCTACAGGTCACTGGGGATGGGGGATTGTAATGATTTTTGTTTCGGCGATAATCATTTTATCGTTTTTCCGAAATCAGTACATGATTTTGGCCTTAAACCAAATGCGTGTTGGGAATCATGAAAAAGCACATGGGTATCTAAATAAAATTTCACGTCCAGATTTATTGCCTAAAAAACAACATGCCTATGTGTTGTATTTGAAAGCAATGTTAGGAACACAAGAATTAGGTTTTGCTAAAACAGAACAAATGTTGCGTCAAGCAATACAAATGGGATTGAGAACAAAACAAGACAATGCGGTTGCTCGTTTACATTTATCTGGTATTTGTGCTCAAACTGGTAGAAAGCAAGAAGCGACTACTTTGTTGAATGAAGCGAAGAAAATGGATGAGAATGGAATTTTAAAAGAGCAAATCACTATGATGAAAGGTCAACTTTCTTCAGCTGTTCCTTCTAAAAATCAAATGCGTATGGCTCAGATGACCAAAGGTCGTCAGAAAATGCCACGTGCTAAGAAATAAGTGGTGTCGATAGCTTCCAAACTTTTCACCCAACCTTGGGAAGAATATGAACTACTAGATGCCGGTGGAGGAAAGAAATTAGAACGTTTTGGTTCGGTAACGACCATCCGACCAGAATTACAAGCCTATTTTAAGTCCGATACTACCTTTGTTGAATGGGAAAAAAAAGCGGATTGTGCGTTTATTGAGAAATCAACGACCAAAGGTTTATGGAAACGTAGAAATACGCTTCAAAATGACAGTTGGAACATTGTATACAAAGACTTGCAGTTCAAATTAGAACTGACTTCCTTCAAACATGTAGGAATTTTTCCTGAACAAGTGGTCAATTGGGATTTTCTATCCTCCAATTTAGACGCATCTAAGACCTTTTTAAATCTTTTTGCATATACTGGCATCGCTTCAGTAGTTGCTCGAAATACAGGCGCATCTGTGACACACGTTGATTCTGTCAAACAATTGATCCATTGGGCGAAGGAAAACATGGAACTCAACCACCTTTCTGACATTCGTTGGATACATGAAGATGCTTTAACCTTTGCACAAAAAGAGGTTAAGCGCGGAAAAAAATACGATGTAATCTTAATGGATCCTCCTGCATTCGGATTTGGAGCAAAAGGTGAAAAATGGATACTCGAACAAAAATTACCAGCCTTATTGGAGACTGCTTATCAGTTACTTTCAGACAAAGGAACCTTGATTTTAAACACCTATTCTCCTAAAATTACCTTACAAGATGTTGTTCGTGAAACAACTAAGTTTTTTGACAAAATCAACATCGAAGCCAATGAATTGTGGGGAAAAACAAAACTTGGAAAAGAATTGTTTTATGGGAATTTGGTGAGGGTGAAGAAGGGGTGATCACCCAATAAACAAAATCGCTGAACACGAAGAAAATCCTATTAAGAGCACCAAAGCAAAACTCAGTAAATATTTTTTTGCTTGTTCATTCTCCTTTTGAATGTAAAGCAAAATACTTATAAATAAGTTCGCTAGTAAGTGTATTACAAATAAGAAGCTAAACGTGCCAAAATCAATCATTCTACCTCCTAATAAAGCAAGTAACAATACTAAAATAATTAAATTAACGAGCAGGTTAAGTTGATTGTTAGAGATCATATCTTTTATGTTAAGTGAACTTTTAGTTGTTGTTCCTAATCGAAGGAGGATAAAAGCAATTGTAAAATACGTAAAATAATGTGCAATTTCATATTCTCGAATAGATTCAAACAACCAACTAAGAACTAAACATCCAATGATTAATAATGTATTGTTTTTGGGTTGAGTGATAAATCGAAAAAACTTTATTATGTTAGTTTTCATGTGTATTATCTTAAGTATTCAACAGCGAAACAGGTTGAAAAACCAACTAATAATATAATACCATTACTAAGAAGAAATATTTTTGCTAATTCTTTATTTTTACTTAAATAAAAATAGAGTGATATCAGTAAATTTATAATAACACTAATTACTATAGTACCCGCATAATTAATAATAAAATCAAATGCATTTTGTTCAGCTATTTTAAAAATAGCTGATAAAAGAAGTAATATAATTAAGTTTACTACTATTATTTTGTTTTTCATATTAATTGATTAAAGATCGATGTTTCTCTAATTTTTCCTCCATCCCTTTACGATAAAACAAATTCATTGTTTCAAAAGGAATAATCTTCCCATCTGTATTTACTATATGAACACATGATTTCTTAATCGCTCGTACGTCAAAATCGTATGCATCCATAAAATTCATAATTATCACACGAAATAAATTGTCGTACGATAATTTTGGAGCGATAATCGATGGCAAACAACAAAGTAATTGATTGAATGTTTTAGATACAAAATCGGTGGATTTACCAGTACTGAACATCTCCATGACATGTTTGTGTAAGGATTCGTCTTGTTCATAAACAATCGTATTTTTTGAATTGTTTAAAAGAATCTCTGGGTCAATCAAATGTGTCAACGCCTTGACTTCATTTTTATATTTTAAGGCATAAGCCATCACTAAAGCGTCTGGATTACAGGGAACAGGAATTAAATCGGTTGGCTGAAAAACAGTTGTTTGCTCTAATATTTTTTGACGTACTTCAGTATTTGTCATGCGATTTATAGCTGGGTCAAAATTTTCTAAACGTCCACTAACTGAAGTTGGTTGGAAAGTAACCCCTCTGACACATTTTTGTTTTAAAGCAAAATCAATGATTTGACCGATTTCATCATCGTTTAATCCCTTTTCTAACGTGACAACCAAGGTAGTTGAAAGGTTATATTTATTAAGGTATTCCAAGGCTTGATTTCGGTATTTTGTTAAATCTCCACCTCGTAATTTCTTGAGAACCTCTGGTTTAAATGAATCCCATTGCAAATAGATTTCAAAATCAGGCATATAGCTAGCTAATCGTTTCACAAATGCTTCATCATTTGCTAATTGAACACCATTCGTATTTACCATCAAATGTTTGATTGGCTTTGATTTAGCTAAATCTAGAATTTCAAAGAATTGTGGATGAATTGTCGGTTCTCCACCACTGATTTGAACGACATCAGGCTCACCCTCACTTGCTACGACAGCGTCTAACATAAATTCAATTTCTTCCAAACTACGATGATTTCCAAAAGTAGGAGAAGAACTTGCATAACACGTTGGACAAGCTAAATTACAACGATCTGTAACTTCGATTAATGTCAAGCAGGAGTGCTGTTCGTGATCGGGACAAATTCCACAATCCAATGGACAACCAAAATGTGTTTCTGTGTGCGGTTTACGTGGATATTCAGATGCTTTGTTATAGTTTCTTATTTGCTTGTAATATTCAATGTCTGTAGCGATAAGTACCTTCTGGTAACCGTGTTCTTTACAAGTTTTGGAAATGTAAACATTACCATTCTCAAAAATAATTTTTGCACTTATTTGTCGATGACACTCATTACACAAACTTATCGTGTGATCATAGTAAATATAGTTTCGTTCACTCATGAGAATAAATATTTAGGTGATATTAAAGTCTTAATAATGGTTTTAGAATAATAAATTAGCCCCAATAAACAAGCAACTTGAATAGTTCCAATACCCCACATAAAAGTATAACCTGGTTTAATAAATTCAATTACAAAGCGAAAAGACAAATATAAAATCATAAATAATTTAAAGCGCTTTCCTTCCTTGAGAGGTTTTAGTTTTTCAATAGAATGTAAACTAACAAATAGTAGTATCAAATAGCCAATTTCATACAAACTTGTTGGGTGTCTTAAGATTCCATCTCCTAAATTCATGCCGGTGAAAAAAGACGTTGGTTCCCCGTACGTAGGTTCGTAAATTCCACTTGTAAAACAACCAATTCTTCCAATACCTATTGCTAGAATTAAGGGATAAGTAAATAAATCTCCAGAAGATGATTTTTCTCCAATGAATTTTTTGGTTATTTCTACAAAAAGTAATCCACCCAATAAAGCACCAATAATGGTTTTACTTTTGAAAATATCAAGGATTAAATGTTGAGAATGTATCAAACCGATTGGATTTTCTAAAGCGCCTATAATACGAGAGAAGAAAAAAGCTCCAAAGGTAGCAGCGATTAAGATGGATAAACGATTAGAATCATTGATAGTATCTGTTTGTTTTTTTCTTAAATAGGAGTAATAACGATATCCTATGATAAACCCTAAAGTCTCAAACACTAAATGACCACTAAGTGTAAGTCCACTAACATGTATGTCTAAAGGAAATTTCAATGGTTTTATTATTTTTAAGTTATAGTCTATTAACTTCCGACACTTCGTCACTCGTCACTCGTCACTCTTATCTCGAGTAGTACCGATAACCCGAACTTCCCAATACCATTCCCCATACATACACACCTTCCGGAAATACTACCCAATTTGAAAGTCCTAACAACAAAGCTATAACACCAACAATTAGTAAAAACACTTTCACATGTTCATGCCACAAAGCATCAATGGGTGTAGTTTCAAAAGCTTTAGGGATTAGAAACGAAATTTTATATTGCATATAACCTCCAGCAATTAAAAGTGGAAGCAATATAATCCCCTGCGGAAGTCCCATTTCTTTCATCATTAAAAAACGTATAATTTCTTCAGAAATAGAGACTTTAGGACTAATATTTAGAATCAAAAAATAGACCAAATAAAACGTTAGAAAATACCCTAAAAGAATGAAGAATATATGCTTCCAAGGGTAGTTGGATGTTTGATGATGATTATGTATCGCTTTTGTTTTAACAAAAGTAAATACCGTCGAAACTCCCACATCTAATATGTAAAAGAACAAAATGAAAAACATGTTCCAACCCCAAAAATAATACCCAATAAGTGGAATAGCTAAATCCCCAATAAGTTGTGTTATTTTAGTTTGTTGATTCATTTTAATTTATTTGCTTCTATACGAGAAATTTCATATTTCGGATTATGTTTTAACGCTGTTACAAAAGCATTTAATGCTTCAGGTTTTCTTCCCAATGAAGCATAACATAACCCTAAATTATGCCAACCTTTGACAAATTTTGGCTGTAAATCAATAGCACTTGTATAATAAAAAATAGCACTATCTACTTGATTTTGTTCGAATTGCTTAATATATCCTTGATTAAATAATGCTAGATAGAATTTTGGATCCACTTGTAATAACTCACGATATGCTTTTAATGATTCATCAAACTTATGTTGTTGTTGCAAGCTATAAGCAACTCCATACCATGCATCTGTTGATTTTGGACGCAAGGTGACTGCAGTGCGGAAATACTCAACTGCCAAAGGATCATTATCCTCGGAATATAAATATCCTAAATATAAATACCCTTCAAAAAATTTGGTATCTTGTTGAACAGCTGTCTCATAGGATGATTTAGCCAATTTACGATTTCCTAAACTTAGGTAATTTGTTCCTTTTAAAATATATGCATCTCTGTATTTTTTATCGATTCGCAAGGCTTCATTGATGAATTGGAACGATTTTTCATAATCACCTTGTTGGGTATAAGAAGATGCTAAACTTACATAAATCTTTTTATTACCAGGTTGGCGTTTGATGAGGTATAAGAAATGTTGTTTTGCATTTTCGATGTCCACTTGTGTGCGTTCTGCTCGGTTGTTCAAAGCATTTGCATACAAAAAACGTGCTTCTAAGTTGTTAGAATCTAGGCGATATGCTTTTGCTCCATCGGTTAACGCATCATAAAACCGATATGTTTCTAAGTATTTATTTCCTCGTTTTATTAATAAATCAACATTATTAGGGTCTAATTTTAAAAGACTATCTAAGTTTTCTTTTTTAGCCTGTGTTGTGTTTGATTTGTTTGATTTTTCTCCACAACTAAACAAAATTAAGTTGCTTAAAATCAATAGGGTGAAGAGTGTAAATTTATACATAGTTAAAACTTAAAATTGTAATATGTAGTTAGATATTTTTTCTTTTCCAATAGTTGTGTTAGGACCATGACCACAAAAAATAACTGTTTCTTCTGGCAATGTAAAAAAACGTTCTTTGATTGTTTTCTTTAACACCTCGATATCTCCACCTGGCAAATCGACACGACCAAAGCTTCCTTGGAAAAGTATGTCACCAGATATTACCAAAGAGTCTTTTTGAGAATAAAAAGCTACATGTCCAGGTGCATGTCCAGGTCCAAAAATCACTTTTAATTCAATTTCACCAAATGTTAATACTTGATTATCTTCTAAAAAATTAGTTGGTTGAGGAGACGGTTCAAATCCTTCAATACCATACACTTGAGCTGAACGTTCAGCTGCAGCTAATACTGGTAAATCAAGTTTATGCATGAAATAATCTACAGGATAGGTACGTAGTACATAAGCATTTCCAAGTACGTGATCTATATGACAATGTGTACTTAACAAAGCTTTTACTTCCAAGTTGTTTTCAGAAATATAGTTAGAAAGTTCTTGTTTTTCAGACGAAGTTAAACATCCTGGATCAATTATGACAGCAGATTTATCAGGTGCTGAAACTACATATGAGTTTTCCTGAAATGGGTTAAATGTAAATTTTTGAATGTGTAGTGCCATCTTTTTTTTTGACAAAAATACATAATTCGTGCTTTCTTTTTTTTATTACTTCCCTTTGATTACATAGATTTTATACATTTGTAATAACTCAAAATAATTCCTATGAAATTTTTAGTTTA
This sequence comes from Flavobacteriia bacterium, assembly GCA_947455255.1. Lineage (GTDB taxonomy): Bacteria > Bacteroidota > Bacteroidia > Flavobacteriales_D > Crocinitomicaceae > CANHVK01. Next base: position 27,671 of record CANGOA010000005.1, read on the forward strand.
TTTATCCGTATTTTTTCTTGCAATGAGTTGTGCTATTCGCCAGCCTTTTACCGCAGAAATAAAAAAAGAATATGATTTGAACACTCCTGATGCGATGAAAAAAGTTCAGTTTTACACATCTTCAGCAATTGTTTTAGAAAGAGTTGTGACAAATGGAGGAAAGGCTAAAACGGATGATGGGACATTAGTTACCTCAAAAAGTAAAGAGGAAAATAGAATTATTATACCATCTTTGACAAAATGTATTTTTGAAAATTTTGATGCAAATGGGGATATTAATGTAAGATTTGAAACAGGAGCAGGTAGAATTATCAAATTTGCAATCAGAGATAATCAACCAAATGGTCGTTTTTATTTTGTTGCTAAATGGGAATACGACAAAGGTTCTGAAGTAACTTATGGAAATGAAATATATTATGCAACTTCCAACTCAGCGAATGCTTGTTTGTTAGTATCGATTAAAAAATTACAAAAAACTAGAAGAAGAGATCGTGTAGTTAAAGGAATGAAAGTTTAATACATAATTCTTCGCTCGTCACTCGTCACTCGTCACTCAATTATGGATTATAACGTAATTAAAGCACTGCATATCATTTTCGTAGTGAGCTGGTTCGCTGGTTTATTCTACATGGTTCGTTTATTTATTTATCATACAGAAACGAAAGAAAAATCAGATGTTGAAGCGAAAATTTTAGGCGACCAATATAAAATTATGGAGAAAAAATTGTGGTTCATTATCACTACTCCTGCAATGGTTTTGACGGTTGTATTTGGTTTATGGATGTTATTTAAAAATGATTTTTTGTTGTCACAACCGTGGATGCATATTAAATTATCATTTGTTGTCCTTTTGCTAATTTATCACGTCATCTGTCAACGTATCATGAATCAATTGAAACGAGATGAGTTTCATTGGACTTCAACAAAATTGAGACTTTGGAATGAGTTAGCAACATTGTTTTTAGTTGCAATTGTTTTTTTAGTAGAATTACAAACAACTCTTGATTGGGTGAAAGGGACAGTCGGATTTTTCTTAGTGGGTATTCTACTAATGATTGCAGTTAAAATTTATAAACATTTCCGTCAAAAAAATAAATAAAGCATTATGGAATATACAAATATCCTCGTAAGTCAAAACGAATCCATTCAATGGGTTACAATTAATCGTCCTGCGCAATTAAATGCATTGAATAAACAAACCATTCAAGAATTACACAACGCAATTGCTGCAGCAAACAAAGATCATACAATTCGTGTGATTGCATTAATTGGTGCTGGTGAAAAAGCATTCGTAGCTGGTGCTGATATTAAAGAATTCGCTGATTTTTCTCCCGAGGAAGGAAAGAATTTAGCAAAAGAAGGTCAAGAAACATTATTTGATTTTATTGAAAATAGTAAAAAACCTGTTATTGCTGCTGTAAATGGATTTGCATTAGGTGGAGGATTAGAATTGGCTATGGCTTCTCATATCAGAGTTGCATCTGAAAATGCGAAAATGGGCTTGCCTGAAGTAAGTTTAGGGGTGATTCCTGGTTATGGCGGAACTCAACGCTTAGCGCAATTAGTAGGAAAAGGGAAAGCGAACGAAATGATTTTTACTGCAGGAATGATTTCTGCTACTGAGGCTCAAGCTTGGGGTTTAGTGAACACAGTTTGTGCTCAAGAAGAATTAGTTGCGACGGTCGAAAAAATAGCATTGAAAATTGCTCAAAACTCACCTTTAGCTATTGCTAGTGCAATTCGTGCTGTAAATGCAAGTACTAAAGCCAATTTAAACGGGTTTTCTACCGAAATTGAAGAATTTGGAAATTGCTTTGGTACCAAAGATTTCGTTGAAGGAACAACTGCATTTTTAGAAAAAAGAAAACCAACTTTTACTATCTAGTTTGAATCCGCTAAAGAAATTACTCTCTCAGTCTGCCATTTATGGGTTGTCCAGCATTGTTGGTCGACTCCTTAATTACCTATTGGTTCCGCTCTACACAGCTGCGTTTGCCAATCCATCAGATTATGGAGTGGTTTCTGAATTATATGCCTATGTAGCTTTTTTAGTGGTGCTACTAACTTTTGGTATGGAAACTTCCTTCTTTCGATTTATACAGTTAAAAGAGGATAAGGAAGAAGTGTTCCAAAATAGTTTTCTGACCGTGATTGGAATTAATGTGCTCTTCTTCTTAGTCAGTTTATTTTTTAATCAAAACATCGCCAATTTTTTATTGTATCCTGATCATAATGAGTATGTTGTTTTGCTTATAGCTGTGGTTTGTATTGATGCAATTTCTAGTTTACCATTGGCTAAATTACGTGCTGAGGAACAGGCGAAAAAATTTGTAGGGATACAATTAGCTTCCATTTTTGTAAACATTGGACTAAACTTGGTCTTAATGTTACTCATCTTCGATAAATCAAGACCAGAACAAGGTGTACTTTATATTTTGCTTGCTAATTTGGTTTCTTCACTTGTAAAACCATTATTGTTATACAAACATTTTTTGCATTTACGCTTCAAATTTAATCCCGAATTAGCCAAAGAAATGGTAGTATATGCCCTACCTTTGGTGTTTGGTGGTTTCGCAGGAATTATAAATGAAACGTTAGATCGTGCATTATTGAAACGTTTGCTATTTGAATCAGGTCAAACTTTGGAGTATGCAAAAGCGCAAGTAGGAATTTATAGTGCGGTATACAAATTAGCAATGCTCGTTTCGATTCTGTTACAAGCATATCGCTATGCTGCTGAGCCTTTCTTTTTCTCACAAATGAAAAATCAAGACAAAGACAAAATTTACAGCAAAGTGATGAATTATTTTGTAGCTACTGTTTGTTTGGTGTTTTTAGTGGTAACGTTAAATATCGATATTTTCAAACATTTCATTCGTAACGAAAGTTACTGGGTAGGACTTGGAGTGGTGCCTATTTTGTTACTCGCAAATGTGTTTCTTGGTATATATTACAACCAAAGTATCTGGTACAAACTTTCTGGTCAAACAAAATTTGGAGCCTATATTGCTATCGGTGGTGCAACATTAACGGTTGTTTTGAATGTTATTTTTATACCAATTTACGGTTATTGGGCTTGTGCTTGGGCGACGTTAATAGTCTACGCTGCACAAATGATTGCCTCTTATTATTTAGGCCAAAAATATTATCCAATCAACTACAATTTACGTAAGTTTTTCTTTTACATGGGATTGAGTTTAATCTTTTTCTTTGTTTGCTATTTAATGGATATTGAAACTACTTGGTTAAAATTCATAGTACATAATCTATTTATTCTTGCTTTCGTTGGTTTGGCATGGAAATTAGAAAAGCCTTTAGCTAAAAGAGCATAGTTCAAAGTCCTTTTTCAACAACTTTTTCTCTAAAAAATAATCGTATATTTGTAGCTCAAAAATAAGAAAGTATGGGATGTTCCAATTGTAGCACGGGTGGTGGAACACCTGGAGGCTGTCAAAATAATGGTACCTGTAGTTCTGGAGGTTGCAATAAATTAGGGGTTTTTGATTGGTTGGCAAATATGCAATTACCAGTTGGTCAAAAAGCCTACGACATAGTTGAAGTAAGATTCAAAAATAGTAGAAAAGCATTTTATCGTAACGGTAAAAATTTCTCCTTACAAGTAGGAGATGTAGTTGCGGTAGAAGCAAGTCCTGGTTACGATGTTGGGGTGGTATCTATTGTTGGCGAATTAGCCAGAATACAAGTAAAAAAGAAAGTTTCTAATCCTAAAAATTTAGAAACTCCTGCGATATATCGTATTGCTACGCAAGAAGATATTCAAAAATGGATGCAAGCGCGAGAGCTTGAAAAAGAAGTTATGTACCAATCTAGAACACTCGCAGTGAATCTAAATTTGGATATGAAAATTTCCGATGTTGAATACCAAGGTGACTTGACTAAAGCAACGTTTTACTACACTTCCGATGATCGTGTAGATTTTCGCCAATTGATTAAAGATATGGCTGAAAAATTCAAAATTCGTGTCGAAATGCGTCAAATCGGCTCACGTCAAGAAGCATCTCGTTTGGGAGGTATAGGATCATGTGGACGCGAATTATGCTGCTCTACTTGGTTAACTGATTTTAGATCTGTATCAACTTCAGCTGCTCGTTATCAGCAATTATCATTGAATCCGCAAAAATTAGCCGGTCAATGTGGTAAATTGAAATGTTGCCTTAACTACGAATTAGATAGTTACTTAGATGCATTAAAATCATTTCCTGCTGCCGAAACTAAATTATACACCGAAAAAGGAACTTCTTTTCACGTAAAAACTGACGTGTTTAAACGTTTAATGTTCTTTACACAAGAAGGAGGGGAGTTTGTTGCTCTTACACCTGAACGAGTGAAAGAAATCATGGAGATGAATGCACGTAAAGAAAAACCTGCTTCATTAAAAGATTTTGCAAAAGTTGAAATCGTTGTGGTTGAACCTGCTTACGATAATGTTGTTGGTCAAGATAGTTTGAATCGTTTTGATAATAATTTCAATAAAAAGAAAAATAAAAAACCAAATCGACCAAACCCAAACGCACCCCAAGCTCAAGTAAAATCACCTAAACCAGTAGAAGTAAAATCCGATAAACCAGCTCCATTGGTTGCAGGAAATCAACCAACTACTCCTCAAGGCGAAAAACCTGCTTTTAAAAAGAAAAAACGTAGAAAACCACCAAGAAGAGATGGCGATGCTGTTTCTCAAGAACCAAAAACGGAAACAAATGCGTAATCAAGTTTTAATTGCTTTAGTAAGTTTATTGTTTTTGACAGCATGTCAAGACCAACCGTATTTTCAACAATCTTTTACTTTTAAAAACAATACCTGGGCTAAAAAAAATAACCCATCATTTACTGTTGATATTAAAGATACCACTAAAGCATATAATTTTATATTAACATTACGAACAGCAACAAGTTATGCATATAGTAATGCTTGGATATATTTGAATTCAAAGTCTCCTAATAAAGAATTCGCTAGAGAACCTTTTGAAATAAAAATTACTGACGAAAAAGGAAGATGGTTGGGAAAAAAAACAGGATCAATCGTTGAGAATCGTTTGGTGTTTCGAAATCGTAAACTATCAAAACCAGGTAAATATACCTTTGTTTTCGAACAAGGAATTACTAAAAAAGTACTTTATGACATCCTAGATTTAGGATTGGAAATTGAAGAGGTTAAATAATACTAAACAAAAAAGGGATTCATTTGAATCCCTTTTTTGTTTAGTATAAACCTTGAACTATTTGCCATCAGTAGTTATCATAGGTACCGTTTTCCCATCTGTAATAATGATTTTCGCATTAGGCGAATTCACTAAGCTTTTCAACATTTCTATATTGTTATATTGTAACAATTTATCTGTTAAGGATGAATTAATGATGTCTTGTGCTTTTTTAATTGCTTCAGCTTCAATAATTAATCGCTCTGCTTCTTTTTGTTGTTGTTGTATAATATAATGCATTTTCAATGCCGATTGTTCCGCATTTACTTTATCTTGAATCGCTTGTACCATCTGTGTTGGAAGTACAAAATCTTTCAATAATACTGCATCTACGATAAATCCATGTTGTGCAATATGAGCAACTAACTCGTCTTTAATCGCTGTTTCTACTTTTTGACGTTCAGTAGCATATAACTCTTTTGTCTCATAACGTGCGCTAATTTCTCTTGCTGTTGCTCGGAAATTACTCAATACGATAACTTCTTGGTAATTTCTACCAAACTTAGTGTATATTTCTTGCGCTTTGGCTGGATCAATATGGTATAACAACGCAATATCTGCTTGTACATTTAATCCTTCACGTGTCGGAAGTATCAAACTGTTTACTACTTCAACGGTACGCACATTCATGCGAATTACTGTACTAATAAAAGGATTATAACCCTTTAAACCTTGTGTTGTAGGTTCTCCTACTAATTTCCCTAATCGTTGTTTAAATCCTATCTCTCCTGGACGAATAACTGCACAACTTGATACTGCAATTGCTAATGCACTAAACATTGCAATGTTTTTTACTAACTTTTTCATAATAAATTGATTTATAGGTGATTGATTTGGTATAAATAGATACCAGACTTTGATAAGGAGAAAAACTCTCCTTGGAATTAAAAAGGAAAAAAAGAAATTATTCTACTGAATAATATGTCGAGTAGCCAACCAAAGTGGCAAATGATCAGATAAAGAATTTGTCTGTTCTTCTGATAGAGAAACAGTTGAAGATTCTCCTATTACTGCATCTAAACTAAAAAAATCAAAGGAATGAAAAGTGAAAATCGGGAGAAAATCCGTTTCTTCTTCGTTATCTTCTAATTCATTGTATACAACAGGAACTTCTTTTTTTAACTTATGAAAAAGTAAATGATGATCAGAGTCTGTATTTACGTTTTGAGAAGTAAATGAAAATGCAAACATAGGGGAACTCAAGTATATGATAGAAATCAATATACTGATACTTCTGGCTATGGTGCATTTATTCATGGTTATACTTTAATGAACTTACTCAAATGTATAATAATAAAAGAGTTGAATTCATTTATTAGCAAATTTTAACAAGCCATATATAGCTGATTAAATGCGATTTTTAACAATTTCATCAACAACACTAGGGTCTAATAATGTTGATACATCCCCTAAATTATCTAAATCGCCTTCTGCAACTTTACGTAGTATTCTGCGCATAATTTTTCCAGAACGTGTTTTAGGTAAACCACTTACAAATTGAATTTTTTCTGGAAGTGCTATTTTTCCAATCTCATTCGTAACTGTATTCAAAATGTCTTTACGCGCATCATCAAGATCTGAGAGGGTGTGATCACATACGACAAATGCGTAGATAGATTGACCTTTGATTGGATGAGGATAACCAACAACTGCTGATTCGATGATCAATTCATTTTGATTAATAGCATTCTCTATCTCTGCAGTTCCAAATCGATGGCCAGAAACGTTAATTACATCATCAATACGACCAATAATACGGTACATGCCATTTTCGTCACGTTTTGCGCCATCTCCTGTAAAGTAATAGCCTTCAAAATTGGAAAAATAGGCTTCTTTACAGCGAGCATGATTTCCATAGGTCGTTCGTATGATCGATGGCCATGGAGCTTTCATGCATAAATATCCTTCTTGCTCATTCTCTAAGATTTCTTCACCATCTTGATTTAATAATACAGGCTGAATTCCAGGTAATGGATAACCTGCAAATGTTGGTTTCTGTGGTGATATTCCACCAATACCAGAAATCATAATTCCTCCAGTTTCTGTTTGCCACCAATTGTCTACAACTGGACAAGTACCTTTACCAACATTGTTTTGATACCAATGCCAAGCTTCCTCATTGATTGGCTCACCAACTGTTCCAATGATTTTTAAGGTGCTTAAATCATACTTTTGCACAGGTTCCTCACCAAATGCCATTAATGATCGTATAGCAGTTGGCGCGGTTAAAAATTGAGTGACTTTATACTTTTCAACAATTTCCCAAAACCTTCCTGCATTTGGATAGGTCGGTATTCCTTCAAACATAACCGTGGTTGCTCCACATAATAATGGTCCATATACAATATAGGAATGTCCAGTAATCCAACCAATATCTGCTGTACACCAATGAATGTCTCCTTCTTCGTATTGATAAACATTCATAAAAGTATAGGCTGTATAAACCATATATCCTCCGCATGTATGAACAACTCCTTTTGGCTTACCTGTTGAACCAGAAGTGTAAAGAATAAATAAACTATCCTCACTTTCCATTTCAGTTGCAGGACAAATAATATCTTGTGAAGGAATTAACTCATGCCACCAAATATCACGTGTTTCTGTCATTGAACAGTTTGTATCTGTCACTTTTAGTACTAACACGTTTTGGATACATGCGGTATGTGCAACAGCTTCATCAACAACATCTTTTAATGACATTTGCTTGGCTCCTCTGTTTAATCCATCTGATGTGATAACCAGCCTAGCATCTGCATCGATAATTCTATCTGCAAGTGAAGTTGCTGAAAATCCTGCAAAAACAACAGAATGTATTGCGCCAATTCGAGCACAAGCTAGTACAGCAATTGTTAACTCTGGGACCATTGGTAAATAAATACAAACGCGATCTCCTTTTGTAACACCTAACGATTTTAAACCATTCGCACATTGATTTACAGCATGGTATAATTCTTCATAAGTATAAGTTCTGTTAGCAGCTAAAGGTTCGTTTGCTTCCCAAATTAGGGCTAAATCATTTTTTTTAGTAGCTAAATTTCGTTCAAATATATTTTCAGTAATATTTAAAGTGGCTCCTTCAAACCAACTTACTCTAGGTTCTTCAAAATTCCAAGTCAAGGTATTTTCCCATTTCTTCTTCCACATAAATGTTGATGCAACACCATCCCAAAATAATTCAGGATTTGAAACACTAAATTCATATTGTTTTTGGTATTCTGAAAATGTTTTGATTTTTAAATTTTTCATAGTAGAAACGGGATTTACAAAATAACTTACGCTAATATACAATTTTGTCTTATTAATCCATTATTTATTTTACACTTCTCATTCAAATAAAAAGTTTAAATTTGTAGTCAACTTACTATGGTAAAAGACAAAAAAATAGCAGTTATTGGAGGTGGAAGTTGGGCAACTGCTCAGGTTAAAATCCTCTGTAATAACCTTAATAAGGTGTATTGGTTCGTTCGTTCAGAAGAACAAGTAGAACATATTTTGAAGTTTAAACACAATCCAAAATACCTTCAATCAGTAGAGTTTGATACGAATAAACTTCATGTTTCTAGTGATTTAGAAGAAATACTTAGTGAAGCACAATACATAATTATTGCAACTCCTTCTGCTTTTTTAACGAAGCTTTTTGAAAACGTTGATAAAAAATTATTTGAAGGAAAAGTTGTTTTTTCTGCCGTTAAAGGGATTATTCCTGAATATAATGCAATTCCAGCTCGCTTTATTCACAAAACTTTTGGTGTACCGTACCATAAAATTGGAATTATCTGTGGACCTTGTCATGCGGAGGAAGTAGCTTTAGAACGTTTATCCTATTTAACAATTGCATGTCAAGACGAATTAATTGCAAGCACAATGGCTCACGCTCTTGCTTGTCGTTATATTAAAACAACTGTATCAGATGATTTATTTGGAACAGAGTTTTCAGCAGTACTTAAAAATGTATACGCAGTAGCTTCCGGAATATGCTCTGGTTTAGGTTACGGAGATAATTTCCAATCTGTTTTAATTTCCAATGCGATTCAAGAAATTGAAAATTTTATAGATGTTGTTAGCCCTATACACCGAGATGTCAAATCAAGCGCATATCTAGGTGATTTACTTGTAACTGCTTACTCTAAATTTTCACGTAATCGTTCTTTCGGATTTATGATTGGAAAAGGTTACTCCGTGAAAAGTGCACAGTTAGAAATGGAAATGGTTGCTGAAGGATATTATGCCGTGAAATGCTTGATGGAAATAAACAAAAAATTTCAAGTAGAAATGCCTATAATCGAAGCTGTCTATAACATCGTTTACGAAAAGATCTCTCCAGTAATTGAAATGCGCATACTTTCCGATAAACTTTCATAAGGGAGCAATGTCCATTATATTTAGTCGAAATTCGTCACTCGAGTCTCGTAACTTCTATTCTCTTTCTACCTGAAAATATCTTACGTAAGCTTCACCTCCAAAGTTCATTTTCACAAAATAACTGCCAACTACCAAATCTTTCGTTGGTATGATAACTAAATTATTTCCAATTGCTCCTTGTATAACATTTGAGAATATTTTCTTTCCAAAAATATCAACGATTTCATAATTAACTGTCTGATGATTGTTTAAGCTGAATTCTAAAGATAATTCTTGATCAGTTGGGTTTGGATAAATCTGAATATCATCCGATTTTTTTTGTTCTAATAGACCCAAAAACAACTCTGTTGTTGGTGCTGCAGGGTATAAATTAATATCATCTAAAAAGAAATTGTTACCACCACTTCCTTCAAATGTAAATCGAAGTCTTGTATTAGTATTCCAAAAAGTACTATTGATATTTGTTACATGAACTGTTGTCCAATCAGATTTACTCGTTGGTGTCCAGTCGTTTGCGACAGTTAAGCCTGATAAATTAACACCCGACAATACTTTTCTTGAATTCCAAGTATATCCACAATCAGAGGTCATTGATACACGAAAAACTTCTGAATTTGACGAGTTTTTCTTACGATAAGCATATCTAAATGTTAATGTAATCAAATTCTGATCACTTACTTTTGATAAATCTACATTTGTTGAAATAAGTTCGTCTGTACTTGCTGTTGTCTCTGAGAAATTTGACAATTTCAAACATTTGTTATCTGAATAACCTGCTCCACTATAAACCTCAAAAGCTTGATTATTATCTGTATTTATTACTTTCCAAAATGATGCATCAGAAATTTTCGAATAAGTATTAAAAGTTTCTAATAATGGAATTTTTGTACTTTCTCCCAATACAGTAATTAAATTTGATTTCGTAACAGTCATCGAATTTGTTCCGTCTGAAACTACTAATGATACATTATAAGTGCCAGGTTTATTGTAGACTATCGTTGGATTTTGATCTGAAGAATTTGAGGGAGTACCGCCTGGAAATGACCATTCCCATGTCTTAGGAGCATTATAAGAGGCATCTTTGAAAGTGATCTGTCCACCTAAACAAGTTTCTTGAAAATCATTAGTAAAGTCTGCTATACATAAACTAGCATTGATTCCACCAACCGCAGTTAAATTTTGTGTTGTCCAGAGTTTATTTCTTCCTCCAACAGAAGAAATAATCGCTGCTCGCATACGATCAACTTGACCTTGTGTAAACATTTTACTACAATAAGAATACTCCATGTAATTTTCAACATTTGCCCTAGGACCACAATATTTATCATCTAAATTACATACACTTTTATCACCTATACAATTAGGTGTATCTGTTACTCCATCATCAGTACCACAACTTAAAGTATCTCCAGGACTATTATTTGGACCCCAGGTATGATCAAGATTAAACCAATGGCCAACTTCATGTGTTAATGCTCGACTTTTAATAATGTTACTTGTTCCAATACTACCTATATAATTATGTAATATGTATATACCATTTGACATACTGTTTCCTGAACCAAAAGGTTTATTGGTATACCCTGCAGGGCCGTTCAAACCTGTACTAACAAATATATTTAAGTATTTATATCCTGTCCATTCTCCTTTATAAACGTCATTCCCTTTCATGATTAAACTTACTTGAGCGCTACCATCTGTAACAGATGTTGCAGTGTAAGTTCTTGTAATTCCTGAAAAACAGCTTCCGTTTGGTGCTTTTGTTGCTAATACAAATTCTATTTGTACATCTGAAGGCATTCCTTTAAAATCAGGATGAACATTTGCAGCATCTGCATTTTTTAATCGGTAATCCCTATTTAATATGGCAAGCTGATCTAATATTTGTTCTTTTGATATATTCTCTTCACCATTTGAGTGAAGAACATGAAATACAATAGGTATTTTATAAATTATTCCTCTTTTTTGATTAGGATTTTTAAACATTTCTTGCAAAACCTGTTTTTGAATTTTTTGGTCAAATTCAAATTGAGCTTTAAAAACTGGATCTTTTAACTGTTCTTGTAATATAGTATGTTGACCACAAGGTAATAATTGACCGTAAAACAATGAAATCACAAATGTAAAACCAAACAAAAAGGCAATTTTTTTCATATAAAGAATTTCTAAATAAATGAATTTGCAATGAATATAATGACAAATTTAGTAATAGACGTAGTTTTCATAGTTAGGTTGTTTATACTTTAAAATGAGATATACTAACATTCATTTATTCAGAACTTACTATTAAAGGTGGTAAAACACGATTGAAAGTCCTTACATTTGTTAAAAATATTAAAATGGCTAAAGTTGGAATTATTATGGGAAGCAAATCGGATTTGCCGATTATGCAAGAAGCTGCCCATATACTAAAAGAATTTGGTGTTGAATATGAAATTAATGTTGTTTCTGCACATCGTACGCCTGAATTAATGGTCGAATATGCTCAAAATGCACATAAACGTGGTATTCAAGTAATTATTGCTGGAGCTGGAGGTGCCGCTCATTTACCTGGAATGACAGCGTCTTTAACGCCACTTCCTGTAATTGGCGTTCCAATTAAATCGAGTAATTCAATAGATGGTTGGGATAGTATACTTTCCATTCTTCAAATGCCAAATGGAATTCCTGTTGCAACTGTTGCATTAAATGCAGCCAAAAATGCTGGAATTTTAGCAGCTAAAATGATTGCTACAAGTGATGAGCAATTATTAAATAAATTAGAAAATTACATGCAATCACTTAAAGAAGCAGTTCTTGAAAGTGGAAAAAATCTTCAAGTTTAATTAAGTTTAAAAAAGCTCAATGCGATGAATGTTGCAATAATTAATAAATCAAATAATGCTTTACCATCCTATGAAACCACTGCTTCAGCTGGAATGGATATCCGTGCATTTATAGAGGGAACAATCGCCCTTTTACCTGGTGAAAGAAAACTAATTAAAACTGGGTTATTTATTGAAATTCCTGAAGGATACGAAGCTCAAGTTAGACCACGTTCAGGTTTGGCTTTAAAAAATGGGATAACTGTTTTAAATTCTCCTGGAACTATTGATGCAGATTATCGTGGTGAAATAGGTGTTATTCTTATAAATCATTCAGATCAAAATTTTGAAATCAATTCTGGTGATCGAATTGCTCAACTAGTTTTTGCAAAAGTAGAACAAGCAATTTGGAATTTAACAGATTCCCTAAATGAGTCCGATAGAGGAGAAGGAGGATTTGGAAGTACCGGAAAAAAATAAAAATCTATGAAAATTATCGTGCCGATGGCAGGACGTGGAAGTCGTCTTCGCCCACATACATTAACTATACCAAAACCATTAATCCCTGTTGGAGGTAAACCAATAGTTCACAGACTAGTTGAAGATATTGCTTCAATTTGTTCAGATAAAATTGATGAAATTGCTTTTGTTATTGGCGATTTTGGAACTGAAGTGGAAAATGAATTAATTCAAGTTGCTGAAAAATTAGGGGCTAAAGGTTCTATTCATTATCAAGACCAACCTTTAGGGACAGCACACGCAGTTTATTGCGCAAAAGAGTTATTAGAAGGACCAGTTGTAGTTGCATTTGCAGATACACTTTTTAGTGCTGATTTTAAGTTAGACGCTTCTGTTGATGGAATCTTATGGGTAAAACAAATTGAAGACCCTTCTGCTTTTGGTGTTGTAAAATTAAACGAGAATAACGAAATAATTGATTTTGTAGAAAAACCTCAAACTTTTGTGTCTGATCTAGCAATGATAGGTATTTATTACTTCAAAAAAGGAGAAGATTTATGCAAGGAGATTGAATTTCTACTAGAGAATAATATTATTAAAAGTGGCGAATATCAATTGCCAGATGCTCTTCGTCGTTTGACAGAAGCTGGAAATAAATTTAAACCAGGTAAAGTAGATGAATGGCTAGACTGTGGAAATAAGGAAGTAACAGTACATACAAATCAACGTGTTTTAGAACATGACGCATCGAAAGGATTAAATACTATTTCAGACACTATTATTTCTGAAAATTCTATTATAATCCCACCGTGTTATATTGGGGAAAATGTTAAAATTATTAATGCTGTTGTAGGACCGCATGTTTCAATTGGAGAAGGTTCAATCGTAGAAAATTCAACGATTAAAAATTCAATTATTCAATCAAATGCAAAAATTATAAATGCAATTTTACAGAATTCAATGATTGGAAATGCTGCTAATTATGAAGGAAAAATTGCAGATATTAGTCTAGGAGATTACTCAACGATAGCTTAATGAAGCATTTTATACTTTTTACTTGTATTGTTTTGATCGTAAGCGCTTGCAGTACGAGTAAAAAGACAGCTTCTTCTGAAATTGCTTATTCTCCAAAATATATTGAGTTATTTCATGAAGGAATAAGAACGAAACAGCGTAGACAATACGAAAATGCAATTTCAATTTTTGAAGCTTGTGTTTCGCAAAATAAAAAAGATGATGCTGCTTATTTTGCATTGTCTGAACTTTACGGATATACAAATCAAAAAGAAAAATCGATAGAAGCGCTCGAAAAAGCGGTAGAACTAGATTCTGAAAACGACCATTATATTCAAGATTTGGCTATAAAGTATTTGGCTACAAATAATTACAAACAAGCTACAACTACCTACCAAAAGCTTCTTAAAAAGAACCCTAGAAATCCTGAATGGCTAATTAATTATTCGGAATGTTTATTAAAAACAAACAAATTAAAAGAAGCTTTTGAATCATTAGAACAACTTCAAGCTGTTCTTGGTGAAACTCCAGAAATTTATATTGAAAAATACAAAGTCAAAAGGTATTTGCATGAAGACAAACAAGCCGAACAAATTTTATTAAAAGCAATTGAAAAGTTTCCTTCTGAAAATGAATTACTCGCTCAATTAATAGATTATTATTTTGAAACTAAAAATGATGATGCTGCGATTAAATTACTTTTTAGATTAGCTGAATCAGATCCAAAAAATGGCAATGTGCATTTAACTTTAGCACAGTATTATTTAGAAAGAGACGATAAATTAAATACTTATAAAGAATTAAAATTAGCTTTCTCCTGCCCAGAGATTTCACTAGATACTAAGACCAAATCTATCTCATATTTCTTCGAAAAACAGGCGAAATTAGATCATGAAATAACTGAATTAGCACTGCAATTAACTAGTGATTATCCAAAAGAAGCAAAAGTATTTACGCTTTTAGGTGATATTCATAGTAAAAATAGCTTGGATACATTAGCTCTAGAATCTTATCATCGAGCAATTGAATTAGATCCAACTCATTATTCTATATGGGAAGAAGTTGTTATTTTGGAATACGAATTTCAAAAATATTATGAACTCTATTCGGACTGTAAAAAAGCAATTGAGATTTTTCCAACGAAAGGTAAGTTGTATTTATTAGCAGGTGTTAGTGCAAATCAGTTGAAAAAATACTCAGAAGCAATTGAAATCTTAGAGTTAGGAAAAGAGTACTCGGGTAAAAATCAAGAATTAAAAGCAGAATTTTATGCTCAACTTGGACAAGCTTATTTTAAAAACAAACAACACAAGGAAGCAAATGAAAGCTATGAAAATGCGATTAATTTGGCTCCCACAAATCAATTAAACTTAAATAATTATGCATTCTATCTGGCAAATGAAAAAATGCATTTGGATAAAGCAGAAAAATTAATAAAAGAGGTCTTGACAGTTTCACCGAATGATTATCATTTTTTAGATACTTACGGTTGGATTCTTTTTCAACAAGGTAAATATTCCGAGGCTTTATCAACATTTCAATCCGCTCAAAAAAGCGGGACAAAAGAACCACTAATTTTGGAGCATATTGGTGATTGTCAATTCAAATTGGGGAATATCAATGAAGCAATAATATACTGGAAACAGGCGCTCGACAAAGGATCTAAAAATTCGGTATTACCTAAAAAGATTGAGAAAAAACATTACTATGAAGCTGTATTTTAACATATTAAAAGTCATAGTGTGTATAGGTATTCTATCATCCTCCTGTGCAAAAAAAATAGTTGGAGAAACACAACAATTTAAAGTTGGTCGCAAACGCACTTCAGAATTAATATTGGTTTTAGATAGCTTGTCTAAAATAACTCCGAATACGTTTTATTCAAAAATTTCTACTTCCTATAAGGACACCAATCAAGAAGTATCATTCAAAACATCCGTTAGAATGATAAAAGATAGTGCAATTACTGCAATGATCACTTATGCTGGAATACCTCTTGTAAATTCAATAATTACAAAAGATTCATTACAGTTTACAAATAAAAAAGATCGATGTTACGTGAAAACGACAATGAAAATATTAAGACAAGAGTTAGGAGTAGATTTTGATTTTAAAAATTTACAAGAACTATTATTAGGTCAACCATTAGGGTATAATTCTCAACAAAAATATTACCAAATTCACGATCCTTATTCGTATATAATCTCTTCACATCGAAAAAGAGAAATAAAGAAAATGGAACGCAAAAATTTCGATGATTTCATTCTTAAATATTTTTTTACCAATGATACCTTAGGAATTAAAAAAATTGAAATTGAAAACAATAAAGATTCAACTTTTATAGTTGTAAATTATAAAAAAAAGAAAAAAATTGAAAATTTCCGGGTTCCTGACGAAGTAGAAATAAGTATTTCCACGAAAAAAAACAATATTTTGATTTTACTTAATTATGAAAAAATTGAAGTAAATCAAGAACAAGAAATTTATTTTACGATTCCTGAAAATTATGAACATTGCAATTAAATTACTTTTACTTTCATGCATTGTAGGATTTCCAATCGTTGGATTTACTCAAAAAAATAGCGAAAAATTACGCAAAGAACAAGAGCGTTTAGAAAAAAGTATTGCCGTTACAAAAGGATTGCTAAAAAAAGCAAAATCAAATACCGAAGCAACCTTAAGTGAACTTCGAGTTCTTGAAAATCAAGTTAAATATAGAGAAGAACTATTGAAAAACTTTGATAGTCAGATTAGAAGTACTGAATTGAAAATTGATCAAAAGTCTCAGCAAATTGTAGAATTAGAAGAAAAATTACAACATTTAATCTATCAATACAAAGAACTTTTACTTTATGCTTATAAACATCGAAGTAGAGAAGGACAATGGATATATGTTTTTGCCGCTGAAAACTATAATGAAGCAATTAAGAGAAAAAAATATTTAATTAAAATTGCTGAATTACAACGTAAACAAAAGCAAATTATTCTACAACATCAGAGACTTATTTCGAATGAAAAAACTTCCCTCGAAAAGGAAAAACAAAGTAAAATAATTATCGCAGAACAAAAGAAATTGGAAAAAGAAGATTTGTTAGTAGATAAACAAGAACAAGAAAAAAATTACGATAAACTTAAAAAAGCAGAAAATAAACTTGCTGCTGAAATGAAATTAATTGAAAACAAAAAAATAATTTTAAAACAACGAATCAAAGAAGCAATTAATGCCGAATTAGCAGCTGAAGAAGCACGAAGAAAAGCAAATGAACGTAGAAATACTCCTAAATCAACTACTACTACAACTACGAGCACTCCTTCTTCAACAAAATCAACAACGAGTAATGATAAGTCATCAACATCCAGTACCAATACAACAGCTGAAACTCCAAAACGTACAGTAACAATCAATGAAACTAAAGAAGTTGCTTTAAACCAAAGTTTTGAGAGTAATCGTGGAAGATTACCATGGCCAGTTGAACGTGGAACAATCACAGAGGGTTATGGTAGACAGGCTCATGCCAAATTGAAAGATATTTACACTAATAATAATGGAATTGATATTAGTACTCATCGAAATGCAAACGTAAGAGCAGTTTTTGATGGAGAAGTTACAAGTGTTTTATCGATTCCTGGTGCAGGGAAAATTGTAATAATAAAACATGGAAATTATAGAACAGTTTATTCTAACCTACAAGAGGTTTATGTCAGTGTTGGAACAAAAGTGAAAACGAAACAAGCAATAGGTTCACTTTTATCTATTGATGGTGAGTCGCTTTCTGTTGCTCACTTTGAAATTCATCAAGTAGCCAATGGGCAAATCAACCGTATGAATCCAAGTAGCTGGATAGCACGTTAATCATCGTAACTCTTATCTCTTAACTCGTCACTCACTATGTTTACTGGAATTATTGAACAACTAGCAACCATCAAAAAAATCGTTAAAGAACACGAAAACTTGCACATCACCTTAGAAGCAGACTTTGTTAATGAACTTAAAATTGACCAAAGTGTAGCACACAATGGAATATGTTTAACAGTTGTTGCAATTGAAAACAATACCTACACTGTCACTGCTATTCTGGAAACGATTCAAAAAACAAACATTGGTTTTTGGGATATTACAACGAAAGTCAATGTAGAACGTTGCATGCAATTGAACGGAAGACTTGATGGACATATTGTTCAAGGACATGTCGATACAAAAGGAATTTGTACTTCTGTCGAAGATCAAGATGGCAGTTGGAAATTTTCATTTGAATATGATGCACCAACGCATGTTACAGTCGATAAAGGTTCAATTACAATCAATGGAGTAAGTTTAACGGTGGTTGATTCTAAACAACAATCATTTTCAGTATGTATAATACCTTATACATACGAACATACTAATTTTCATCAACTTAAAGCTGGAGATTATATTAATTTAGAATTTGATATCATTGGTAAATACGTCGCGAAATTAATGCTTCGCTAATTTTGGAATTCCTTAAAAGTGATAAAATGTAATTTTGTTACAATAACTCCAAAAAGATTCCGTTATATTAAGAAATCATTAAACTTTGATCGAATGTAATCGATAAGGTGAAATGTGAAGGCTTTACATTTAATTTTTTAGACTTGTACAACCCAACGAAATAAGTTAAATTACTGTTAATTATAAGACTAATAAACTAAATAAAACATAGTCTATTAAAAAAGTAGGAAATTTCTTTTGTGATTTGAACAATAAAAAAGTTTTATGTATGTTTGTAACCATAATTAGTAAAAAAATTAAAAATTTAAATTAAAATTTAAAAGTGATGAGCACAAAACAAAAGACATCAGGAGGATTTACTTCATTAGTTGCAACGATTACTGTTGCCTTATGTATTTTAATTGGTATTATTTTGTACGTATACGTACTAGGTAATCCAGCAAACTTCGTGGACAACGATCCAACAGCTGAACCTTTAGAAGGTAACTTTTTAGGTATTGCTCACAAAGGAGGTTTCATCGTACCTTTCTTGATTGCAATGAACTTAATCGTATTGATTTTTTCAATTGAGCGTTTCATTACTTTAGCAAAAGGTAAAGGAAAAGGAAGAACTGATAAATTCGTTGAAGATATCCGTGAAAAATTAGATAATAACCAAATTAATGAAGCAATTGAAGCTTGTGATGCTCAAAGAGGTTCATTAGCAAACGTTGTTCGTTCTGGATTGACAAAATTCGAATCAGTTTCTGCTGATACTACCTTAGATAATGAGCAAAAGGTAGAGGCTATCAAATCTGAATTAGAAGAAGCTACAGCATTAGAATTACCAATGCTTTCTAAAAACTTAAGTATACTTTCTACTTCAGCTTCTGTTTCTACATTAATCGGTTTGATCGGAACAGTATTAGGGATGATTAAAGCGTTCGCTGCAATGGCAGGTGGAGCTCCAGATCCAGCAGAATTAGCAACAGGTATCTCTGAAGCACTTGTAAATACATTCTTAGGAATCTTAGCTTCTACTTTAGCAATTATTGCGTATAACTTCTTCTCTACTAAAATCGATACATTGACTTATAGTATGGACGAAGCAAGTCATTCTATTGCTCAAAATTTTAGCGCAAAAACAAAAAAGAAATAAGAATAGTTAGCAATTTTAAAACAACAACAAATGCCTAAAATAAAAGTACCCAAACATTCACCGTCGATCGACATGACGCCGATGGTTGACTTGGCATTCTTGCTTGTGACTTTCTTTATGCTTGCTGCTATTCCAAGAGAAACAGATCCAGTTGACGTAACTACACCTTCAAGTATCAGTGAAAAAATTATTCCTGATAACAACTTGACAGTAACGATTGACAAAGGCGGTCGTGTGTTTATGAATTTAAGTCATTCAGACGCTAGAGCTGAGATGTTAGAAAATATGTTAGGGAAATACAAAATGGGATTAACTGCTGAACAAAAAGAAAAGTTCACGATTATGACTAGTTTTGGTTGTTCGATGAAAGAACTACCTAAGTATATTGACATGACAGGAGAGGAGCGTAAAAAATTCCCTACGATTGGTATCCCTACAGATTCGTTGAAAAACGAATTAAAGGATTGGATTTATTACGGGAATATTGCAGCTCTTAATACTGGGCAAACAAAATTCTTAGAAGCAGAGATGAAAGGTGATAAGCCAGATGCTAACGATTTTAAACCAAAGTTCATTTTAAAAGTTGATGGCAAAGCTGCATACATATTTGCGCAAAATGTTATTGATATTTTTAGAGATTTGAACTTGAATAACTTGAACTTTATTACTGCTGGTGAAAAAGCACCTAAATAAAATTTACTAAAATGGCAGAAATAGCAGAAGGTGGCGGTGGCCACGACAAAGGCGGAAAAAAAAGACCCAAGAAAGGTTCCACGCGAATCGATATGACACCAATGGTGGATTTAGGTTTCTTGTTACTTACGTTCTTCGTAATGACAACAACCTTTAGTAAACCAAAAGTGATGAGTCTTTCTTATCCGGCTAAAATTGATAAACCCGAAGATGTGAAACAACCACCATTAAATAATGGTATCACATTCTTACTGACAAAGGATAAAATTTTCTATTATGTAGGTGAATTCAACCCAAAAGAAGGACCAGCTACTACGTTAGAAGAAACAAATTTTAGTCCAACTGACCCTAAGGGTATTCGCAAATTGTTAGCTGATAAAAATGCTTTTGTGATTAAACAAAAAGCATTGCTGGATGACCAATTGAAACGCAAACAAATTGCTGATACTACCTACGAAAGATTGTTAAATGGTCCTACTGGTTTAAAAACTAAAAAGGAAGCATTGAAAGTATTAATTAAAACAGACGACAAAGCAACATGTGAAAATTTCATCGATTTAGTAGATGAGGTTAAAATCGCGCAAATTGGTGTTGTTGCTCCGTTGGAATTAATGAAAAGTGAAGCAGATTTATTAAAAGCTAAACTATAAACGTATGACAGTAGTATTAATCGTTGCATTGCTCGTAGCAGGTATTTCCCTATACGACTATTTCTCGGCGAGAAATTGGCAACAAGTAACTTCTGCAGACCGAAACGAAATCGTTTTTGCTGACAGAAACAAAGAGTACGGTGCATATACGATGCGTAGAGATTACGATAAACGTATGGTAATTATCTTGGTGAGTTTTGTAGCTACGTTAGGTTTATCTTTTGGTATATTTAATTATATCAAAAACATACCTGAAGAAGTTGTTGAAATTAAACCTGTTGATGTTAGTACTATTCCTCCTGCTAAACCAGAAGAAGAATTACCACCACCACCACCAGAACCACCAGTACCAGTTTTGGAAAAGTTAACTCAATTTTTACCTCCAGTTATCGTAAATGAGGAAGTGGATGAAGTTCCACCAATTCAAGAAAACTTAGAGGACAAAAAGATTTCTACTATAAACCAAGAAGGTTCTGATGATTCTTTTAACGCTACTGTTGGTCCTGCTGAAACTGTTGTTGAAGCACCAGCTGTTCAACAAATTTTTGAAGCTGTAGAAGAAGATGCTGAATTTCCTGGTGGAAACCCAAGTGAATTCGTAGGTTCTCACTTTAATCCAGATGCAGCAGCAGATTTAGAAGGTAGAATTATTGTGAGCTTCGTTGTTGAGTTAGATGGATCTATTTCAAATGTTGAAGTTGTAAGAGGACTTTCACCAGAAGCAAACAGAGAGGCTGTTCGAGTAATACGTTCAATGCCTCGTTGGAAACCAGGTAAAAACAATGGTAAAGCTGTTAGATCTAGATTTAGGCTGCCAATTGTTTTCAACGGTGAATAAGCAAATTTAAATTTTTTTCATCCCCAGACAAGTAATTGTTTGGGGATTTTGTTTTTAAAAATATGAAGTATATCAATGCCTTACTATCATCAACTACCATAATTATTTGTTTAGTGTTGGTGTATTATCTAAGTGCCACAGAGTTATTTTCAGATCGTTTAGTTGGATCTAAAAGAACAATTCTTACAGTGATGTTAGCTATATACGCCACTTTTAGAATTTATAAAGTGTATCGATTATTAAAAAAATAAATAGATGAAGCATTTTTTAATATATGTGTGTTTTATTTCATTATTGAATAGTACAACTTCTTGTAATCATCCGCAAAATCCACTGGCTTATCAAACCGAAACCCATAGTAGGGGAAAAGCGGTTGTTTATATTGAGGAAGCGTTTAAACCATTATTCAATACAAGTATTTCAACTTTTGAGGGACAGTATCCCAAGGCGAAAATTTTACCAAAGTATTTGACAGAAAATGACATTGTTCAAGCAATGTATGATCGAAAAGCAAAAACAATTGTTATTTCAAGAGATCTTGATGAAAAAGAAAAAAAATATTTACGTTCTAAAAAAATTGAGGTTAGAAGTGAAAAAATTGCGATTGATGCTATTGCTTTAATTGTACATCCATCTAATAAGGATACGTTGATTACAGTTGATGACTTAAAAGCTTTATTAACGGGCAAAAATACGAGATGGAAAACTTCAGGAAATGAAGTTAAGGTAGTATACGATAAACCAAATTCTGCTAATTTTAACTACCTAACGAAATTATGTGGAAATCAAGCAAATAATAAAGTGATTTTTGCAGCGAAATCCAATGAGGAAGTGATTAATTTTGTAAAATCAAATCCTAATTCTATGGGTATTATAGGGTTGAATTGGATTAGTGATAATGATGATTTTGATACCCAAGATTTTTTAAAAGGCATTAAAGTAATGGCTGTAGCAAAAAATAAAAAATCTGAATATTTCCAACCGTATAATGGATTTATGTATACGCAAGAATATCCTTTAATACGTGATATTTGGATTATTAATAAAGGTAGGAAATCTGGATTGCATTCAGGATTCGTATTGTTTATGAAAAATGAAATCGGTCAAACGATTATTCAACAAGCAGGACTTGTTCCAGCAAAATCTCCGGTAAGATTAATCCAATTTACAGGAGAATAAATTAAAAAATCGATTAATTTTGAAAAACTAATTTTCGGCAAGAAATTTGATTAACAGATATAAAATTACTTTTATGAAATTCAATAAAATCTTCAGTGGTATTTTACTTGTAGCAAGTACTGCAGCATTTGGACAAAATTTACAAAATGCAACTAAAAATACAGATAATGAATTCTTTACAGAAGCTGAAAAAGAATTTAGAGCATTAATAGCTGCTGAACCTCTAAATGCAAATAATTATTTTTATCTAGGAGAAAACTTTTTCGCTCAAAAAGAAGTAGATTCTGCAATTGTATACTGGAATAAAGCGTTAGAGAAAGATGCTATGAATCCGATTTCCACTGTAGCTGCAGGTAAGGTGAAATTGATTAAAGGGGATGTTGCGGGAGCAAAAACATTGTTTACGGATGCTTTAACAAAAACCAAAAATAAGAATGCAGAAGTAATTCGAATGATTGCTAAAGCATACTTAACTTCTGATTTTCCAAATACGACTGAAACGATTGCAATGCTTACACAAGCTGTTAAAGTTGATCCTAAGAATGAATTTAACTTTTTATTACTTGGAGATGCATACTTAACAAGTGAACCAATTAATCCAAATGAAGCAATTAAAAATTACAATGATGTATTAGATATTAATCCTAAATCACCTCGTGGATTAGTTAGAATTGGTAAATTATATACACGAGTTAATTCTGATTCAGCTGCTAATGTGAACTTTGCGAAGGCTATTAGTATAGATCCTACATATGCTCCTGCATATCGTGAAAATGCAGAACTATATTTGAAATATTCTAATAAGGCCAACAAAGCAATTGAGAATTGGAAAAAATATTTGGAATTAAATAATAGTCAAGAAGCTCGCTATAGATATATAACAGCACTTTATAAAGGAAAACAATATACAGAAGTAATTTCAGAAGCGAATAATTTGATTTCAACGGGCTTTTCTAATTTTTATTTAGATCGAATGTTGACTTTTGCTTATGCTGAAACAACTACTGATAAAGTAAATATTGATAAAGGTTTAGCATCTTCTGATGTATTCTTTAAAAAAGTGCCTCAAGACAAAATTAATTTCCTAGATTTCAAATACAGAGGTCAGTTATTTCAAGCTGCAAATAAGGATTCTTTGGCTGTCATAGAATATGAAAAAGCAATTGCTAAAGATGAATCAAAAAAAGGTGAAATTTTTCCCGTAATTGCGAAAGCATATTTGAAATCAAAAAAGTATCAAAAAGGGATCGATGTCTTAGAAGAAAAATTAAAAACATCTGGTCTAACATCTGCTGAGTATTTTGATTTAGGTAAAGCATACTTTTTTGGTCCAAAAAAATATGTACTTGCAGATAGCGCTTTTACAAAAGTAATAGCTAAATCACCAACGTTTACATCTGGTTATTATTGGAAAGCACGTTCGATTTATTTTGGAAATTTAACGGATAAAACATTCCCAGCCAAACAATATTATGAAAAAACATTTGAAATGATTAAGCCTGAAGATAGAACACTTCCTGCTAATAAATCCATGGTATTGGAATCCTCGAAATACCTTGGAGATTATTATTTCAGTTCAGTAGCAAAAGATCTAGAAAAGGCAAAAACTTATTTTACGATTGTACAAGAGTTAGATCCTGCTGATAACCAAGCTAAAGCGTTCTTCGCTAAAGTGAAATAGAAAACAAAAATATTCACTTTCAAATTAGCTAATTTTCAAATTAACGGATGAACATCGAATCGTATCGTGATTTTTGTCTTTCACTTCCATTTACAGGAGAAAAAACACCATTTGATCAGGTTACACTTGTTTTTACAGTAATGGATAAAATGTTCGCTTTGACAAATATGGATCGTTTCGAAAGTGTCAATTTGAAATGTAATCCTGAAAAATCCATACAATTACGCGAAGAATATGCTGCTATTATTCCTGGTTGGCATATGAATAAAAAACATTGGAATACAGTAATTTTAGATGGGTCGTTACATGATGACTTAATTAAGGAATTAACAATGCATTCTTATCAATGTGTTGTTAATTCTTTACCTAAGAAACTTCAAATAGAAGTTGAAAAATTCCACACTTCAAAATGATTCGAATTGATGATCAAATAATAAAATCAGTTTCTGAATTGGATAAAGCCGAATATGAAAACTGTCATTTTATTCAATGTTCATTCAATGAAAAAAAATTGAGTAATTATATTTTTGCAGATTGTGTGTTTGAAGACTGTGACTTGAGTAATATCAGTATTTCAAATGCGAGTTTTAAAAATGTGAAATTTGTTCATTGCAAATTATTCGGGTTAAAATTTGAAGATGTAAATCCATTTTTATTTTGTGTTTCCTTTGACACTTGCTCTTTAAATTTTGCTTCTTTTTATAAATTGAAATTAAAATCAACATTGTTCTCAAATTGCATCCTTCATGAAGTCGACTTTAGTGGTACTGATTTGTCAGATTGTATTTTTGATGGAAGTGATTTAAGTGGTGCAATTTTTGATAGTTCTATTTTAAAGAATTCTAATTTTAGATCAGCTTACAATTTTTCAATTGATCCAAGCAGAAATCAATTATCAAAAGCTAAATTCTCTAAGGAAAATTGTATTGGATTATTAGATTATTTAAAACTTGACATAAAATAACTTAATCATTAAATAGTTCATAAATTTGAATATGGTTAATTAAATCAGTTATTATGAAACTAAGAATCTACACTTTACTTTTTATAGCGACCATTTGTTTTATTGTTGCTTATTCTTCTTTGTCTGAGAAAAATTCTCCAAATAAAATATTGCCAGTTTATAATCCCATAGACGTAAATAGTAGTTTAGTTGATTCCTCTATTCAACGCAAAGGGTATGGTCATCGCATTCAATCGTTTAGTTTTATCAACCAACATGGAGAGATTATTACGAATAAGGATGTAGAAAATGATGTATATGTTGTTGAATATTTTTTTACAACATGTAGTACGATTTGTCCTAAAATGAATACACAAATGCAATGGTTACAAAGAAAATTCAAAGGCATAAAAAATTTTAAAATTCTTAGTTTTACTGTGCAACCAGAAATAGATTCTGTTCCTGTATTAAAAGAGTATGCTGAAGAATATGGTGCTGTGGATGGACAATGGCATTTTTTAACTGGAGATAAAAAGAAATTATATGCACTTGCACGTAAATCCTATTTTCTATTAAAACCTGCTGAGGCGAAAAACTTAGGTGATGCAAATAGCGACTTTATTCATACAAATAATTTTGTTTTGGTTGATAAAGATCAACGAATTCGTGGATATTATGATGGCACATCTGCTAAGGAGGTAGATAAATTAGCGCGTGATATTCGTAAATTAATTTAAAATAATCATATAAAAGATTATTTCATTATGAGTATGTTATTACCTCATAATAATTCACCCTATCAACATTCACTTTGTAATAAATTAATACATCTATTTTGATTTTTACTCACTTAATGCTCTACTTTTGACAAAAACATTTCTATGTCACAAGTTAAAACAAATTATAGTGCACTTTTTACATTAATCTCTGTTTTCTTTTTTTGGGGATTTATAGCAGCTGGTAATAGTATTTTTATTCCATTTTGTAAACATTATTTCAAACTTGATCAGTTTCAAAGTCAATTAATTGATTTCGCTTTTTACTTTGCATATTATATTGGAGCATTAACACTTTTTGCAATAGGTTCTAATAAAGGAATTAATCCAGTTGGTAAGTGGGGGTATAAAAAAAGCATAATTTACGGTTTACTCTTTTCTGCTATTGGTGCTGGAGCAATGATTGTTTCTGTTTATTTTGATGTTTTTACTGGTATGCTTGTTGGTTTGTTTGTTGTTGCATTAGGATTTTCACTTCAACAAACGTCTGCTAATCCAT
Source organism: Flavobacteriia bacterium (assembly GCA_947455255.1). Classification (GTDB taxonomy): domain Bacteria; phylum Bacteroidota; class Bacteroidia; order Flavobacteriales_D; family Crocinitomicaceae; genus CANHVK01. Next base: position 54,397 of record CANGOA010000005.1, read on the forward strand.
TTATGATTTCTTTAGGAGATGAATCTACAGGATCAAATCGAATCAGTTTAGGTGGTGGAATAAATAGCTTAGGTACAACAATTGGACCTTTAGTTGTTGCTTTAGCACTTTTTGGTAGCGCTGCAGTAAGTGATGAACAAATACAACACTTAAGCCTTAATAAAGTTATAATTCTGTACATCTGTGTTGGTCTTTTATTTGTTGGTATTGCTATGCTTTTTACATTTTCGAAAAATCTACCTTCTGGAATAATTGAGGAAAAGACCGAAAACTCTAATAAAGCATTAAGAGCACTTTTAATTATAACAGGATTACTCGTTATGTGTTTTGCCCCTGTCTTTAGTAGCTATCGAAGTGATCAAGCGAAAGAAATTATTGAAAAAACTCAAATTATTAAAGCAGAAGAAAATCTTGTTTCTAATTCAAAAGTTATTGAAATACTAGAACAAGAAATTCATGATTTAAAAGTTCCTCTAGAAAATGAACGTATGTTTTGGCTTTCTATGGGACTCGTAGTTATTGTTTCTGGATTATTATTTGCATTTCGAAGCGCCAAAAAGAATAGTGAAGGATGGGGTGCAATGCAATATCCTCAACTAATTCTTGGTATGCTTGCTATTTTTATTTATGTTGGAGTCGAAGTAGCTGTGGGAAGTAATCTTGGAGAGTTATTAAAGCAATCAAAATTTGGTGGATATAGTTCTTCTAATATTGCTCCTTTCATAGCACTCTATTGGGGGAGTTTAATGATTGGTAGATGGGCTAGCGCAATTCATGCATTCGATTTGAAAGTATCTACTAAAAATCTATTAACTACCATTATTCCGATTTTGGCTTTTGGGGTGGTTTTATTATTGACTCATCTTGCTGGACATGATGTATCAAATCTATATTTTTATTTAATTTGTGTTTTAATACAAATTATAGGGTTTTATATTGGTAAAAATAAACCAGCGAAAACTCTATTGATTTTCAGTTCCTTAGGTATAGTAGCTACAATTGTTGGACTAGTTACACATGGTACAATAGCCATTTATGCATTCTTAAGTGTTGGATTATTTTGTTCTATTATGTGGCCGTGTATTTTTTCTTTAGCATTAGGAGGTATTGGCAAATATCAAGCGCAAGGTTCAGCATTTTTAATTATGATGATACTTGGTGGTGCAATTATACCACCTTTGCAAGGGAAATTGAGTGATCTTATTGGTATTCAGCAATCTTTTGTTGTTGGAACTCTTTGTTTTGCCTACCTAGCATTTTTTGCAATTATAGTTAAACGCATGTTAAAAAAACAAGGAGTACATTTGGATTAATAAATATTTTCCTTTCTTTATCTTCCCTCAATCTAGAAAGTTTAATAATTTATTATTTAGATTAAATCTAAATAGCACTTTGGCGATTTTTGTCTTTAAGTAAGCGTTAAATTTGTCGTGAATATTCAAAAATTTTCTAACTAATTATGAGTAAATCTGTACTACTAAAATCCTCTCTAGCCAAAAAATATTGGATGGCTGCAACGGGGTTGTTCCTTTGCCTTTTCTTGGTGGGACACTTACTAGGTAACCTTCAATTGATTACGCACACGGGTGAATCAGGAAGAAGAGCATTTAATGAATATGCGTTCTTTATGGCGCATAATCCATTTATTAAAGTCATGTCTTGGATGACATACATTTCAATATTATTTCATATAATTGATGGTATTTTATTGACAATTGAAAATAAAAAAGCACGTCCAATAGCCTATGCACACAAGGCTGGGACAAAAAGTTCTACTTGGTCATCTAGAAACATGGCTTTGTTAGGAAGTTTAATTTTAGTGTTTATTGTAATGCATGGTGCACATTTTTGGTATAAAGCAAAAGTGAGAACAGATATGCAATTACATACATTTAAACTGGAAACTACTCAAGATTTGGGTCAAAATGTTCCACAACAATTTTATTATACGCATACATTGTCTGCACAACCAATTCCTGCTGATCCTAAAGCTATTGACATTAAAAATACAACAGAACTTTATATCAAAGGGACTAATATTAAAATTGGAGAAGGTTACAAAGATTTACATTCAGTTGTTATAGCTTTCTTCTCAGGGAAAGAAACAAATGGAGTACCAGGGAATGAAAATGCTTTATTTGCTGTGATTTTCTATGTAATTGCAATGGTAGTTCTTGCTTTTCACTTAATGCATGGTTTTGCATCTGCTTTCCAATCATTAGGTGCAAGACACCCAAAATACACGGATACAATCAAAAATTTAGGAAATGGATTTGCTATTCTAATTCCACTTTTATTCGCAATCATTCCAGTAATTATTTGGAAATTAAATAATTAATCGAATTAAAATATACTATTATGTCAATATTAGATTCAAAAATACCAGCAGGTAATATTTCAG